>DASYVW010000203.1:0-9355 GCA_035936675.1 Gemmatimonadales bacterium | reverse complement strand
GTCCTTCGGCACCCGGCATTTGAGGTGGGGTACTGGGAACAGGCAGGGGTGCTGTACTACTGGGATGGGCGAAAGTTTGCGGAGTACGTCACCGGCGATTGACAATCGCCAGGCCGCCACAGCTGATGGACGGTCCGTTAGACGGTACTAATCCCTAACGAGCCCCTTTGAAGATCCTCTGCTAGGAGGGCTGGTGTTCGAGCACCGTTCTGAGCAGGTCCTGCCTGGACATCACTTCGCACTGCGCCTGCTTCGCTATTTGCTCATTTCCGCGAGCATCGTGATGGTCTCGCTGGTGGGCGGCATCGCCGGCTACGAGCATTTTGAGCATCTCGGTCTACGCGACGCGTTTCTCAATGCGGCCATGCTGCTCGGCGGCATGGGACCGGTCGATATCAACCTGTCACCCGCCGGGAAGGTGTTCGCCGGCGCCTACGCCCTGTACGCGGGCCTGGTGTTCGTCGTGGCCGCGGGCGTCCTCCTCGCCCCGGTGGTGCATCGGATATTGCACACCGTGCACTGTGACCTCGACTAGCCCTGAGCAGAGAGGGGTCCACCAGGCTTCCCTGATCCGCGCCCTGGTCGTATGTGCGGTGTGGCTCGCCACCTGGCCGTTGCGTCATGCCGGAGGCGGGGTGCGACTGGGTCTGGATGTGCTGCTCGCCCTGGTTGGTTGGTGGGCAGTCCTCCCCGGTCGCCGGAGCGAAGACAAGCTATTCGGTGAGCACGGGCATTGGACCGGTCTGGTGATTGCGCTGCCGATCGGATTCGGGATCGCTGCGGCCGCCGACTTGTGGCACCTGATCCGAGGTGGCGGCTGAAGCGCTCCTGGTGGGTTCGGCTGTTTACCAGCATTGGGGCGGGCCTGGCATTTGGTGTCCTGGTTGCGATTGCGCTCACCGTGGTAGATCTCTATCTCGCGGGACACGGCCGTCGACCGCTGAGCGCCCCGCTGCTCGATGTAGCACGGTTAGGCATACACCTCAGCCTGGCTGACGTCCTGTTTCTGGGTGCCGCGGTGTTCGGTGCGGCGATCACCTGGCGTCGAACTGCGGGGGGCGGTGCGGCGCGAACTCCGCACCCTCCAGGCACTTGAGGGAGAGGAGTTTTCCAATGACCCGGCACGGACTCGGCGTCGCTGTACTGGCCGGGCTTCTCCTCGGCTGTCAGTCCAACATCGGTGAGCCCTGCACGAGCGGAGCGACCTGCGCCCTCCACCCGACCCTGCTCGTGAAGGGCCGAGTCCAGGCCAGTATCAATCCCCTGCCGGGCGTCGCGGTGACCGTCACGGTGTTTCGGGTTGGGTGCTCCGGCGCCACTCTGCTCCTGCTACCCTCGCCGGCCGAGGGCCTCACCGATTCCCAGGGGGAATACCAGGTCGCGCTCGAGCCGACCGAGGCGGCGGCCGCGGCCTGTGTGGAGGTCGCCAATTCCCCGGCCTTCAAGGTGGACCGGCCCGGGGTCCCCATCCACCTCCCTCCGGCCGTGGTCGAGACGTTGCACGTGGATCTCATCGGCCCCTAGCGAGGCGTGGGCGTGTGCCGAAACGATCTCGAGTCACCCTGGCGACCGTGCGCCGGCTGGCGCTCGCCTTCCCTGGGGTCGAGGAAGGGCTGTCCTACGGCACGCCCGGCTTCCGCGTTCGCGGGAAGTTCCTCGCCCGGCTGTGGGAGGACGGCGAAACGCTGGTGGTGAAGTGCGGCGACGACGAGCGCGACTTCCGGATGAAGGCCGATCCGGAGACCTTCTTCATCACCGACCACTATCGGGGCTATCCCACCGTGCTGGTGCGGCTGACCAGGGTGACGACGACGGACCTCAGGGATGTGCTGGAACAGGCCTGGCGGCTCAACGCGCCCCGACGCCTGGTCAAGGAATACGAGCAAGCGCGAAAGAGCTAGGCAAGGCTTGCGGCGGTGTACTTTGTATGGCAAAGTACAGTGAGTCTCAACGCCGCGAGGACTCGTGACTGCCGTCGAGCGATATTTCTTCACCCCGCTGTACTATCCCCGGAGCCAGTGGTCGATCCTGAGGTGGTGGGAGTCACGCCGGCTCCTGTTCAACCTCAGCGTCGGGAGTGTCGGCCTGCTGTCACTCGGCATCGTGTCGCTGATCGGACGCGCGCCGCCGCATCCCGGTGGCTTTCCCGTCCCCTGGGACGTCGTGCTCGTCTATGGAGTGCTGGCCAATCTCTGCTACACGCTGGGGCCGGTCGGCGACCTGGTGCTCCGGCGGGTGCTGGGCGATCGAGCGGCCGCGGTGGGCCCCGTGCTGTTTCGTTATGGGTTCGTCTTCTCGCTGGGCCTCACGCTCCTGCCCATTCCTGTGGCCGCCCTCGGCTGGCTGGTGAGCTGGCTCTTCTAGTTGGCGGAGTCGCCGCCGCTGATGCGCGAGCCGTAGCCTGTACCAAGGATGGCCTCCTTGTCCTGGTCACAGTTAAAGGCGAAGATCGAAGAGCGGTTCGCACCGTCGCTCCGAGCTCGAGTCTCCGTCCACATGACCTCGTATCGGGGCGCTGTGTCCGAGGGAGGCCGCGGGTGGCTCCTCATTGACCAGGCCGAGGTGCCCTTAGCGCGAATTCAACCTCACGGCGAGTCTCGAGTGGCAGGTGAGCATGATCAGTGGAGCCTCCATGACGGGCTTACCTCCTACCTGGATCTCAAGATCGACCAGGCGCTGGTCAGCCCTGACCCGTTGCATCGGGCGCTCGCCATGGTCGATCGGCGTTTGGGGCGGCGGAGGTTCGAAGCACTCAAAGTCTCAGCTGACGAGCACCCTTGGGTGCGGCAGTTACATGAGCTGCGGGCTGCGGCGGAGCAGTGGCGGGGCTCCGTTCGTGGTCCAGCCTAACGGCGCATGCAGCCGACGGCGCGCCAGGTCCAAGTGTTCATGCGGTCCTTCGCGGTCGTAGCCGGGGTCGTGCTCGTGGTCATGAGCCTGGGAACTGCCTGCCACCGGGATGCCGCTCGCGCGTTCGTTACCGCCGGCCGCGGTGGAGTAGCGGACACCAGCGCGGTACAGGTCACTGCGATTGCGACCGCGGCCGAGGCCGGCGACTACGACGGCAATCCTGTTGCCGCGGGTACCGGGTCGCAGTACGTCCTGCTCGACTGCCGTATCACCGCCCCCCCGAACCAGGTTGATGTGAGTGACTTCCAGCTCGCACGGGACCGCGTTCCCGAGCTCGGGACCGAGGCCAATCTCGGCAACCATGACGACAAGGACTATTTCTATTGGACCTATCTCGATGCGGCGGGGCGCCGGCTCGCGACCCCACCGGCCTCGACGGGCCCCATTACCGTCCGGCTGGCGTTCAAGGTTCCCGTCGGCATCCGAACGGGCTATCTGTTCTATTGGGGACTCTATTGGGGTCCGTTGACCTTCCCTGCCGCTGGGCCCTGACGAGGAGATAAATGCGAGAGTACCTACAGTCCCGGCTGGTTCAAGTCGGGCTCGGCTTGTTGATCCTGGGTGTGGGGCCTCTGCTCTTCATCATCGTTGCCGCGGCGGTTGGGCTATGGCCGGACCCCAATCCGAATCCGATCGGCCCCGGCTTCCTCGCGTTCCTGACCTTCTGGCCGGGCGTCGTCTGCCTCGTGATCGGGATCTCCCGAGTCCGCAGTCGAAGGAATACAGCCTGACCGATGGCAGCACCCGAGCTCGAACGCCTGTGGCACGACCCGCAGTACTGGACCCCTCCGGGCATATACCGCTGCGCCGCCGACCCGCGCCTGGTGGTTCCGAAACGCCGCCGGTGGGCAGGTTGGACGCTCAACTTCGCTCATCGGTCGGTCTGGTTATTGTTGCTCGGCATGATCGTGGTTGCCGTCGGCCCCGTGCTGGGCGTCCTCGCGACGGGACGCGCGACCCTGGCAACCGTGCTTTGCGCCGTCGGGGCGTCGGTTGTGATCGTCTCGCTGCTTTCTGCCTGGGAGTCCGAACGCCCACGTGACTGATCTCCAGGATGCGATCATCGCCGATCGCCAGGCTGTCGGCGCCTTCGTAGCTGCAGCACGCAGTGTCTCGCCCGCGCAGTGGACGGTGCCCCGTGCCCCGGGCAAATGGTCCCCCGGTCAGGTCACGGAACACGTTGCACTCGCCTACGAGCAGAACCGCCGCATGCTCCTCGGAAGCTTCACCGGGCCAGCTCAACCTCGCTTCAAGCAAGTGCTCGGACGTTGGCTCTTTCTTCCGCAGATGTTCAAGCGCGGAGACTTTGGCAAAGGCCCCTTCCGAGCCCCTGACTTCATTCAGCCTTCTGGGTCGCCGGCCCCATCGCGCGACCTCCTGGCTCGCCTGGAGGCCGCCGTGAGTGATCTCGAAACCGATCTCACTGCGGCATCGGCAGCCGGGCGGACGCATCTCGATCACGCCATTTTCGGGCGCCTGCCTCTCGCGGACCTGATCCGCTTCGTGATGGTTCACACGCAACATCATCGGCCGCAGTTATCCGCGAGCGCGCGGTAGCGGTGCGCGGAGTGCGGCGGCTGGCGCCCTGCGCTATTCTGGCAGCCGGCCTGGGCGTGCTCTCGTCGTGCACCCCGCCCGTAGCGCGGGCGCAGCACGGAGTTACGCCGTGGGTCGATCCGTCGCCCCATCGAGTCCAGTTCGTATCGGTGGCGCCGGGAGTGCGACTCGAGGTGCTCGACTGGGGTGGCTCGGGGCCGCCGCTCGTCTTCCTCTCGGGCTTGCAGGACGTGGCGCACGGATTCGATGAATTCGCCCCCCGCTTCACCGACCAGTACCATGTCCTCGCGATCACCCGCCGGGGTTACGGTGCGTCGAGCCAGACACCATCAGGATACGATCTGGCAACCCGCGTCGCCGATCTTCTTGCGGTGCTCGATTCGCTACGGCTTCCGCGGGTTGCCCTCGTGGGCCACTCGATTGCCGGGGATGAGCTCACGGCGTTTGCCGGCCGGTATCCCGCTCGGGTAACGGGGCTGGTCTATCTGGACGCGGCGTACGACCACAGTGGGATTCGGGCCGCACTGCGCGAGAGTCCGCCTCCACCGCCGATGCTGCTGGCCGACTCCGCCACGGCCACCGCCGTCCAGGCCTATCTCCTCCGGGTGTACGGCGTGCGCATTCCCGAGGCGCAGCTCCGCGCCATCGGGCGCTACAATGCCGCCGGGCGGCTGGTCGGAGACGTGACGCCCGGACGGATCGACTCGCTCATGCTGGACGGGTGCGGCCATCCGAATTATCCGGCGGTGCGGGCCCCGGCGCTGATGATCGATGCCGTGACTGATTCCGCCCCGCTGCTGTTCCCCAACTGGACCGCGCTCGACGGAGCCGGCCGCGATGCGGCACGGCACTTCACGCTGGTGCTGCAGCGATGGGCCGCAACGGAGCGCGCACGGGTCCGCCGCGAGCTACCGGCGGCACTGCTGCTGGAGCTCCACGGCGCCAATCATTACGTATTCTTCTCCCATCCAGCCGTGGTGACCCAGGCCATGCGAGCGTTCCTGCCGCGGAGCCGGACGGCCAAATAGGAGAGAGGCTATGACCTGGTACTGGATCGCCGCGGCCGCCGCAGTCGTAGGCCTGGGCTTCCTCAGTCGCCGCGGCGAGAGGTCAGGCTCGAAGGGAGTCCGGCCGGACAGCATTCCTCCGTCCCCAGGCACCATCGATGACTTGCTGCGGGGCGGGCAGAAGATCGAAGCGATCAAACAGTACCGGGCCATGCACGGGGTAGGTCTCAAGGAGGCCAAGGACGCGGTTGACGCCCGGGCCCGCGAACTGGGGACGTAAACAACGAGAGTCGGGAGACGACTTGAGCACTGAAGCATCTCTTCTCGACGCAGCGGAGCGCCTGGCACAGGCCGAGGCGAAGGGAGACATCCCTGCCCTTGAGGAGCTCCTGGCACCCGACTACCAGGGCTATGATCCCTCCGGGCGTTCGCAGGATCGCGCCGGCGTGCTGCGGAGCTACGCTCCGGGTGGCGGGGTGCGGGTGACCACCCTAAGCCAGAGCGACCTTCGCGTGCGGGTCCTGGGAGATGCCGGGTTGGTAGCCGGGATCAATGTTATGCGTGGGCAGCAAGGACACGAGCACTTCGACCTCCGACTGCGCTTTCTCGATGTGTACGCCTGGCGAGATGGTCGGTGGCAACTGGTGGCGTCGCAGGACACTCGCCTCTAGAATGCGTGATCAGCTCATTCTTGGCGGAATCGGAGCGGTCTTTCTCGCGCTTCTTTGCAGTTGCGCCGCCAGCACCCAGTCCTCGGCGGCTGCAGACGCGACGGACTCTGACTGCTCGTTCCGCTCGCCGACAACGTGCTGGACCGTTTCGGGACGGGTTCCCGCGGTGCGCTCCAAACCTACGCCGCCGCCGCCGGAGCGAGCTCCAAGGCAACCCTCGCCGGTACTGGCGAGCGTGGCGGACGAAAAGTAGTGCGCACGCAGCGGAGTTGCCGCGGATGATGCGCGAGCCGTTAGGCGGCAAGACGATGATGGAGGTGCGGTCATGCTGAAATGGCTCAAGTCGTTGTTCTCCGCCCGCCAGCCGGTGGGGCCCCCGCAGGTGCTCCAAGCCTTTGCGCCCGGTAAGGCCACCATCACACAGAGCGGCATCCGCGCCGACCAGGGTGCGTGGCGGATCGACGCTACCGAGAAGCAGACGATACGACTCTTTGAGGTGGAGAATCCGGCCGTAGAGCAGTGTATGCTGACCTATCGAGCTGAACTCAAGGCAGAAGGTCTCAAGGGTCGCGCGTTTCTCGAAATGTGGTGCCGCCTGCCGGGTCAAGGCGAGTTCTTCTCCAAGGGCCATCAGCAGGCGGTATCGGGCACTGCGAATTGGGGTCGCTATGAGATCCCATTCTATCTGAAAAGGGGCCAGAAGCCCGACCTCATCAAGCTCAACCTTGCGGTCGAGGGCGGTTCTCGCGGTTGAAGGTAGACGGCAGACATGGGGGAGGATTATGCGCGGAGCTGGCTACGTTCGTCTGTTGATCGGCGGGGTACTGCTCGCCGCAGTCTCCTGTAGCGGAAATGGCGACGGCACGGGGCCGGTCGCGGCCACGGGGTCGTTGCGGGTGATCCAGGCGGCGGAGAGTACGGCAACGCTGGACGTGCTGGTCGACGGCGGGGTGGTGATCAACGGACTCGGGACTGGCACCATCTCGTCTCCGGTGCCAGTCCCGGCCGGCCAGCGCACTATCGGATTCCGGCCCGCAGGGGGAGCAACCAGTCCGAACCTGCTTCAGCTCGCCGTCGTCGCCGACTCCGAGTATACCGCCGTCGTGATCGACTCATCCACGGTGTTGAACCCGATCGCCTTGACCGACAGCGGCGGGATTCCCGCGGCGGGAAAGACCAAGCTCCAGGTGGCGAACTTCGCGTCGCTGGCCGGCCCGATCGATGTGTACCGCCGTCAACCCGACTTCAACGGGTTGGTCGATCTCATGTTCCCCTTCGCCTATCGCGCCATAAGTGGCTATGTCCAGAGCGATCCCGGCGAGTGGCAGGTACTGGTAGCGTCCGAGGCCCGGATCGGCGGCGTTCCCCCCGACGTGCCCCAGGATACGCTGCTCATCGTGGAGCCCATCTCGCTGGCCGCCGGCCAGGCAGTCACGGTTGTGCTCCTGGACAAGGCGGGCGGGGGCATCGATGCCGTCGTCATGCGGGACCGCTAGATCGCCACCGACTATTGTTTCCGGAGCGCGTTGGCACAACTATGGGTGTCGGAACCCGCCACTCATTCCCCATGGGGCGACGATGACACGAACGCTGCAGCGCGCCTTGCTGTGTGGAGCGATGGCCCTCGGCGCCCGCCGCGCGGCAGCCCAGGTGGTGGACACCACCTCGAAGGGCGCCGAGCCCGGTCCCGCCATGCTCGCCCCCGCCATGGTGGAGGCCGGGCGGAAGATCTTTCACGGCAGGGGGGCCTGCTCCGGGTGTCACGGGAACAAGCTCCAGGGGGGTCCCATCGCCCCGGCGCTGACCGGCCCGAGCTGGCGCCACATCGCCGGCACCTATGAGGCGATCATCGACCGGGTGGACAAAGGGCTGCCCGGCACGCTCATGGTGTCGCACCCGGGTGGCATCACGGAGTCGCAGGTGTTTCTGGTCGCGTCCTACATCTACGCCGTGAGCCATCAGAAGACAGAGCCCTGACCTGCTCACTCGAGGGGGACCGATGAACGCCGCACGTGCAGCTGCCGCAGGCCTCATCGGCACCGGGGTCATGACGGCGCTACTGCTGGTCGAGCCTTCGGTGGGTCTGCCGAAGATCGCGATGGGACAGGTTCTGAGTACGTCGCTGGGCCTCGCCTCTGCTCACCTGACGATCGGGCCCGCCCTCGGCTGGATTCTGCACTTCATTGTCGGGATGTTGCTGGCGCTGGTCTATGCCGCCGTCTTCGACCGCCGGCTCCCCGGACCGGCGCTGACGCGGGGGTTGCTCTACGGCGTCCTGGTCTTCATCGTCGCACAGCTGGTGTTCATGCCGCTCGTCGGCGGGGGTGTCTTCTCGCGCGGAGACGTGGAGCTCCTGGCCGGCAGTCTCCTTGGCCACCTGGTCTACGGCGGATTGACCGGCTGGATCTACGGTGGGTGAAGCATCTTTTCTCGACGCAGCGTCGCCCCTACATAAGGAATACCATGCGAGGCGAGTTGCACCGTAGCGGGCGGATCGGCTGGATGCGCGCCGCTGTCCTTGGCGCTAACGACGGCCTCATCTCCACCAGCAGCTTGATCGTGGGTGTGGCTTCCGCCGAGCCGAGCCGGACGGCTGTCCTGCTCGCCGCGGTCGCTGGCCTCGTCGCCGGCGCGCTCTCGATGGCGGCCGGTGAGTACGTCTCGGTCAGCTCCCAAGCCGATACCGAGCGGGCTGATCTCGTCTTGGAACGTGGCGAACTCGCTAATGCACCGGAGGCCGAGCGAGCTGAATTGGCGGGGATCTACATGGGCCGTGGCGTCAGGCGCGACCTCGCGGTCCAGGTTGCAGAGCAACTCATGGCTCACGACGCCCTGGGTGCCCATGCCCGGGACGAGCTCGGCATCCATGCGATGACCCGGGCACGACCCATTCAGGCGGCGGTGACATCCGCCGCCTCTTTTGCTGTCGGGGCGGCACCTCCCGCGCTCCTTGCGGCACTGTTGCCTGCCGGGGTCCTGACGCTGGGCGTCGTGGGAGCGAGCTTGGGGCTCTTGCTTGTCCTTGGGGGTGTCGCTGCCCGCCTGGGCGGTGCTTCGCTCACACGAGGAGCGCTGCGGGTCGCGTTCTGGGGAGCGGTGGCGATGGGATGTACTGCCGCAGTCGGACGTCTATTCGGCGCCGTCGTCTAGCGGGTTTCGCCAGCGGGCTGGGTCCCTGCGGCCTCGCGATCCTGCTCCTCGTGGGTGCGT
>DASYVW010000202.1:0-1869 GCA_035936675.1 Gemmatimonadales bacterium | reverse complement strand
AGCATGTTCGGCCAATTCATTTCGGTGTCAGCGTGCCCCACCTGCGGGGGAGAGGGGGTCACTTTGAAGGACCCCTGCGAGGTCTGTCGGGGCGAGGGACGGGTTCGGGGTGAGCGTACGGTGACGGTGGACGTTCCGGCTGGCGTCTCGACCAACAACTACCTCACGCTCCGGGGCCAGGGCGCCGCCGGCCTCCGCAATGGCCCCAGCGGGGATCTGCTGGTCATGCTCGACATCAAGGACGACGACCGCTTCGAGCGGCAGGGCAATGACCTGATCTACGACCTCGCGCTGTCATTTTCCCAGGCCGCGCTCGGGGGTGAGCACGAGGTGCCCACGCCCTATGGATCCGAATCTCTGCGCATTCCGGGGGGAACCCAGCCGGAAACTGTTCTTCGGCTGCGAGGCCGGGGCCTCCCTATTCTGGGGCAGGATGGCAAAGGCGATCTCCTCGTCCGGGTGCACATCTGGACTCCCGAGCGGCTGACCGAGGAGCAGGAGCGTCTCTTCCGCGAGCTGGGCAACCACGAGGGAGAGGCGCCCAAGCGTGCGCCCGGATTCTGGTCCAAGCTCAAGGAGGCCCTCGGCGCATGACCTGGTGGGCCATCGACGTTCGCACGTCAGCCGGCCAACGGGATTCGGTCGGTGCCTGGCTGGTAGCCCGGACCGGCCAGGCAGTGGAGGAGCGCGCCGACGGCACCCTGGTCGCGTTCGCCCCGGACGAGGAGGCCGTCGCGGCGCTGGTAGAGGAGCTGGGTCGTGAGGTGGCTGCCCCGGTCGTGATCGAGCCCCGGCGCGTGGAGTCCACCGATTGGTCAACCCGTTGGCGCGAAGGCCTGGGACCCCGAAAACTCGGCCGGCTCACCATCATCCCGTCGTGGCTCCCCGAGGCCTCGGAGCCCGATCCCCTCACCATTGTGCTCGACCCGGAGACCGCGTTCGGCAGCGGGGAGCACGGCTCGACGCGCGCCGCCCTGACGCTGCTGAGCCGGCTGCTCCAGCCCGGCGACCGGGTGATCGATCTCGGAAGCGGGAGTGGCATCCTGACTATAGCCGCGATCAAACTGGGCGCCGCCCGTGCGATCGGCATCGAGATCGATGCCGAGGCGAATGACGTTGCCGCCCGTAATGCGGCTCGCAACGGCGTTTCGGACCGCGTCGAGTTCATCGAGGGCGCCGCGGCGGTGCTCGCCCCGCTGGTCGGTCCAGCCGATCTGCTGCTCTCCAACATCCTGCGGGCGGTCAACACAGCCCTGCTGCCGGTCATCGCCAGAGCAGTCCGTCCCGGCGGTATCGCCATCTTCTCGGGAATGGAGCAGCCCGAGGCGGAGGAGTTCCGCCGAATCCTGACCGATGCGGGCTTCAGGCTGCTGCAGGAAACGCTCGATGCCGGTTGGTGGGGGGTCGCGGCCGAGCTCCCTCGATGAGGGTGTTGGTGGAGCGGGGCAGCGGGGCGGGTGCCCTCTGGGCGGTGGGGCAGCGGCTAAGTCTGGATGAGAGCGAGGTGCACCATCTGCGGGTGCGCCGGGCCCAGGATCGGGAGATCGTAGAAATTCTGGACGGAGCCGGGCTCAGGGGAACCGGCCGTCTGGTGCAGGTCGGCAAGCAATGGTCAGTGGAGGTCCAGAGCGCGCACCACGAGTCCCGACCTGCCGAGCTGACACTCGCGGTTGCAGCAGGGGACCGCGAGCGGTTCTCCTGGATGGTAGAGAAGGCGGTCGAGCTCGGTGTCACCCGCATCGTCCCGCTGGAGACTGCGCGCAGCGCCGGCGTGGCCACTGGGATCAGGGAAGCTCACCTCCGTCGGCTCCGCCGACACGCCCTCGAGGCGACCAAGCAGTGCGGGGTGGCGTGGGCGGTGCAGGTTGA
>DASYVW010000201.1:0-5222 GCA_035936675.1 Gemmatimonadales bacterium | reverse complement strand
GGTCGAGCTGCTGCGGGATCCCGAGCGGCACGCCGCCATGCGCGCCGCCGCGATCGCGAAGGCCCAGGATTTTTCCGCCGATCGGATCGTGCCCATGTATGAGGCGTTTTATCAGGAAGTGCTCGCTTGAGGCGGCGGCGCATTGTCGCCTGACCTCCTGCTCAAAGCAGCAGTGCTGGGTCTGGTGGAAGGCGCCACCGAGTTCGTTCCGGTCTCCTCGACGGGGCACTTGATCGTGGTGAGCAATTGGCTCGGCCTGGTCGACGAGCGGGCCAAGACCTTCGACATCTTCATCCAGCTTGGCGCCATTCTCGCCATCGTGTGGCTGTATCGTGACCGTCTCGGTCGCGCCATTCTGGCGGCGCGCCACGAGCCGCGGAGCCGCCGTTTCCTGGGGAATCTCTTCATCGCGTTCCTGCCGGCCGCGGTGATCGGGCTTCTTGCCCACGACTGGATCAAGGCGCGGCTCTTCAATCCGACGGTGGTGGCGGTCGCCCTCCTGGTCGGCGGCATTCTCATCCTGCTCATCGAGCGCTGGGCGCCGACTCCCCGAGTCGGCGACGTAACCGAGGTGCCGCCGCAAACGGCGTGGGGCATCGGCCTGGCCCAGGTGCTGTCGTTGATACCAGGGACCTCGCGCTCAGGAGCCACCATTATGGGCGGCTACGCGCTCGGTCTGTCGCGGATCGCGGCCACGGAGTTCTCGTTCTTCCTTGCCATTCCGGTAATGCTGGCCGCGACCGGCTACGACCTGCTGAAGAGCTGGTCCACTCTGGTGCCTGCTGACGCTCCGGTGTTCGCGGTTGGATTCATCGTCTCCTTCGTTTCGGCCCTGGTCGTGGTCCGCGCCTTTCTGTCCTATGTCTCTCACCACAGCTTCAGCGCCTTCGCTTGGTACCGGATCGCGTTCGGGATCCTGATACTACTGACTCAGGTATGACTCCCCGGCTCCACTATTTCGAGCGGGTGGATTCAACTATGGACCTCGTCCACCAACTCGCGGCCGACGGGGCGGAGGTAGGAACGGCCGTGCTCGCCGGCGAGCAGCTGGGGGGGCGGGGCTCGCGTGGGCGATCATGGCATTCGCCGCCTGGAGGACTCTGGCTGAGCGTGCTGTTTCGGCCGGCTGCGCCGGGAGGGATGGAGGTCATGAGCCTGCGGGTGGGGCTCGCTGTGGCCGAGGCCCTGGATGACCTGCTGCCCCGCCCGGTTCAGCTGAAGTGGCCCAACGATCTCATGCTTGGCGAGCGAAAGGTCGGAGGCATCCTCTGCGAGGCCCGCTGGCAGGGTCACACGCTCGGGTGGGTGGCCGTGGGCGTGGGAATGAACGTGCGCAATGCCGTTCCGCAGGAGCTTACCGAGGTCGCGACCGCTCTGGCATCGGAGCGGCCGGCGCTCACACTAGAGGACGTGGTGCAACCGATTGTATCCGCGCTTCGGAGGCTCGACCTCGGAGCCGACCGCCTCACCCCCGCCGAGCTGAAGCGATTCGCCCGGCGCGACTGGTTGAGCGGTCGCTACATCCGCGCACCTGCTGCCGGGCGAGCGGCGGGGCTGCGGGAGGACGGAGCGCTCCTGGTGCGGCCCGCCCGGGGGGACGAGATCCCGCTCCGGAGCGGCTCGGTTGAGTTGGCCGCCGTCTCTCACACCCGGTAACTTCGACCATGCTTCTCGCACTCGACGTCGGAAACACGGAGATCACGGTCGGTGTCTTCCTCGGAGACGACCTGGAAGCGCACTGGCGGCTCACTACCAATCCGGATCGCACTCCCGACGAGTGGGGAAGTGCCATTGGCGGGTTCCTGCTCCAAGCCGGGCACTCGCCCAACGAGGTTCGCGCGGTGTGTCTGGCGTCGGTGGCCCCGACGGTCACCCAGAGCGTGGTCGAGGGGATCGCCCTCATTACCGGCCGCACCACCCTCATCGTCGACGCCCGCAGCCCCCTCCCGGTGAAGCTCGACGTGGACGAGCCACTCACGGTCGGGGCCGACCGGATCGTGAACGTCCTCGCCGCGGTGGAGCTCTTCAAGGCAGACAGCATCGTGGTCGATTTCGGGACGGCAACCACCTTCGACTGCGTGACCGGAGACGCGCGCTTCCTCGGTGGCGCCATCATGCCGGGGCTTCGCACCTCGGCTGACCAGCTCACCCGCCGCGCCGCCAAGCTGCCGGCCACCGAACTGCGCGCGCCGGACCGAGTCATCGGGCGGCGAACCGAGGAGTGCATTCAGGCCGGCGTCCTGTTCGGAACCGCCGACGCCGTGGATGGCATCGTGCGGCGTATCACGGCCGAATGGCCGGGAGGCAAGAAGCCGAGGGTGGTGGCAACCGGAGGGCTCGCCGCTATCGTCGCACCGCTGACCACTACCATCGAGCTGACCGACCCCGATCTGACGTTGCGCGGTTTGCGAATCGCCGCCCGCCACCTCGGCCTGGAGTGGTGAGTCCGGCTCGGGACACGGGGTACCGGCTGCTCGGCCGGCGCTTCGACTACCTGCTCCATACCAGGCCCGCCGAGTGGCCCATCATGGCGGCGCACACCACGGTGGGCTACCTGCTCGCGGTTGGTCTTCGTGGCGCCCTGCGCGGGGAACGCCTCGGTCCCGCGCTCCTGGGAGTCTTGCTGTGGGTTGTGTGCCTGAATGGAGGAACCCTGGCGCTCAACAGCGCCGTCGATCGCGACGAGGGCGACATCGCGTACCTCCATCGACCGCCGCCGCCGCCGGCTCATCTGGCGGGTTTCGGCCTCGCGCTCATGTCGGCCGGCCTGGCCGGCTCCCTGCTTCTGCCGGTCGCATACCGCCTGGTCTATGCAGCCTGTCTGGTGCTGTCGGTACTCTATTCGGTCCCGCCCTTTCGGCTCAAGGCGGTGCCCGGCGCCGATTGGGCAATCAACATGCTGGGCTTCGGCACGCTGACGCCCTACGCCGGCTGGGCCGCTACGGGATTGCCGGTGGATACCGCAGGGCTGCTGATTCTCATCGGGTTCTGTCCTCTCTTTGCCGCGCTCTACCCGCTGACCCAGATCTACCAGTATGAGGAAGACGCCCGCCGCGGCGATCGCACCTTGGCGCGCGCACTGGGGCTCCGGCGAAGCCTCATTGTCGCAGCCGGCAGCGCCGGCCTTGCTTTCGCCTTGTTCGGGGGGGCCGCCGTTGCCGCCGGGTGGAGATCAGCGGATGGGTGGCGGTGGCTCGCGCTCGGTCTGGCGGCCCTCACGTGGGCCCTAGTCCTGCTTCCCTGGGTCAAGCGCTGTGCGGTGATGAGTACGCGGGAGCATCAGCGAGGGATGTATCGCGCCCTGCTCGCGTGGGCGATCACCGACTTTGTTGTCGTTGTGACCTGGGGCAGCTAAGAGCCCTTGGCCGCCCGAGCGGCCTCCCGGTATACTTCGACTTCCCACCCCTTCTCGGAGACGGCATGACCTCGACGGCGGAACCGAAGAGCCAGTACGACGCAACGGCGGTCCCCGCCGTCGTATTGGGTTCGATCAAGCTTGGTCTGATCGAATCCGTCCTCGTGCTGCTCTTCTCGCTGGCATCGCGGTTTCTGGGCGGCATTCTCGAGACCATCGTATGCGCGATCATCCTCCTGATCGGGCTCGCAGCGGTCACGATGCTCCCGGGCCTCTGGGTCCGTCCCCGCACGATCGAAGGCATCGCGGGCGCGGCCGGGATTGGCCTGGGCGCCGCGGGTGTCTTTCTGCTGGTTGACGTGATCCTCCTCCAGAACATCGGTACCTATACCTCTCGCTGGTACGACGTGGGCGGGGGCAGCAATTGGTGGTACCACCCTGTGTGGTGGATGGTGGGGACCTTCCTGCCGTGGATGGGCGCTTGGACCCTCGCCAACCAGACCGCAAGGCGCGGTACGCCATCGGCCGTCAATGGATTCGGGATCGCGGTAGGATTGAGCGCGGTGATGGCGGTGCTGGCTGTCCAGCTCGGATTTCCGGGAGCCCGCTGGACGCTGGGCACCTTCGCCGTGGCATTCCTGCCGGGGCTAGTCCTCGCCACCATTGTTTCCGCCATAGGGGCACGACAGGCCTGAGCCCATGCGCTGGCTCCGCCTGTTCGTTCGCATCTTCGGATGGCTGCTCACGCCTTTTCTCGCGTGGGCAGCTTCCTTCTTCGGGGCAGTGGCCGGCGCCCTGCTCGCCATGAAGCTGGACGATCCCGTGCGCGGATTGGCGGTCACGGCCGTTTGTGGTGGGATTGCAGGGTTTGCTGCGCTCATTGCCTGGCTGCACTACCTGCGACGCTCGCCAGAGATCCGTGAGGTCCTCGCGGTCACGGAAGACGGGACCCCGGATACCACAGACCTCGCCATCGAGCCCGATGTGTCCGCACCCGACGTGTCGGTACCCGAGCCCTCTCAAACGACCTGATGGCAGCCTGCCGGACCCCTCGACAGCAAAGCTGCTCCGTGCTCATCCTGCTGGTTGCCCTCGTGGGCGCCTGCCGAGGGGAGGAGCGGCCGCGCCCTCGGAACGTCGCCGTAACACCATCCGTGCGCGACTCCCTTGTGGCGACCACAAACGATGGCTCGGAGGTCTGGTTTACGCTTACGAGGGTCGGCCTGGCACCGGATGGCACCGCATGCGTCGAGCGAGGTCTCGAGATCCGGCGGGGCAATACTCGCATCCAGGTGCCGCTGTTATACACCGGGGCCACTCCGGTACTCCTCGACCACCTGACAATGCGCGCCGAGCTCTGGAATCACTGCCGACCGGTTGGTACCTATCTGGTTGATTTGCGAAGCGGCCGACCCGTGCGCGAACACGCGGGGGGCACCGCGTGAGCCGGCACCGGCTCCTCCGTCTGATGCTGTGGGGAGCGGTGCTCTCCGAGCCGGTTCCAGATGCCGGTGCGCAGACCATCGAGGCTCGTGTCGGCCGGTTCTTTGACTCAGGGGGGTGGACAACATACCGGATCGGCCTGCGCCGGCCACTCATCGGGATTCTCGGCGTGCAGTTTCACGGTGACCTGCTGCGTGCGGTTGGTACCAGTGGTGGCATGGCTGGGATTGGGACGGATCTGACCGCGTTTCGTAAGGGACTCGAGGGTCCCTACCTCGTCGCGGGTTTGAGCGGCGGCCTCGGCTCGCAAACATCGAACGACCTCTCCAACGGTTGGGGCTCCTGGTCTGCGGGCGTGGGCTACGATGTCTTCCCCGCGTCATTCCTGTCCGTCGGTGCCGAGGGCCGATGGCGTGAGCTGTCG
>DASYVW010000200.1:0-2258 GCA_035936675.1 Gemmatimonadales bacterium | reverse complement strand
CCCGATGCCGCGCGAGGCCCCGGTGACCAGGGCCACCTGCCCCGCGAGCAGGCTCACTCGAACAGGCGGCCGGCGTGCGCGAGGCGGAGGAACTCGTCCCGGGTCTTGGAGTCGTCACGGAAGATGCCGCGCAGCGCGCTGGTCACCGCACGGGAGTTCTGCTTCTCTACCCCGCGCATCATCATGCAGAAGTGGGCCGCCTCGATCACCACGCCCACGCCCGTGGGCTTCAGCACATCCATGATGGCGTCGGCGATCTGATCGGTCATCCGCTCCTGCACCTGGAGCCGGCGGGCAAAGACATCCACGATCCGGGCCACCTTGGAGAGGCCGAGGATCTTTCCGTTGGGGATGTACGCCACGTGGGCCCGGCCGAAGAAGGGCAGCAGGTGGTGCTCGCAGAGCGAGTAGACCTCGATGTCCCGCACCATGATCATGCTCTGGTGCTTCTCTTCGAACACCGCGTCGCCGATCACCTCCTGCACGGTCATCGAGTAGCCCTGGGTCAGGAAGCGCAGCGAGGCCTCGACCCGCTCCGGCGTCTTGACCAGGCCTTCCCGTCCCGGATCCTCGCCCAGGGCGGACAAAATGTCCCGCACCTTGTCGGCGAAGGGCGCGAGCCGGGGGCCGGGCCCGACCTTACTCCCCTTCGTAGTCGACATAGTTTCGCGGCGTCTCCCATAATCGCAGGCGAAGAGCGAGCTCGGCCGGGACGGCAGCGCGCATCTCTCGCCAGCAGACCAGTGCGATGTTCTCCGAGGTCGGGATCAACGTCTTGAACCAGGGCACATCGAGGTTGAGGTTCTTGTGATCGAGGTGCCGGAGCAAGCGTTCCTGGGCCACTTCCTTGAGCTTGTTGAGATCCATCACGTAGCCGGTCTCCGGATCGATCTCTCCTTCGACCGTCAGCTCCAGCTCGTAGTTATGCCCATGAAAGTTTGGGTTGTTGCACTCGCCGAACGTCGCGCGGTTCCACTCATCGGAGAACCGTGGATTGGAGAGACGGTGCGCGGCATTGAAGTGCACGCGACGGGTGACGGCGCAACGGGGCATGAAGGCTACGGGCTATAGGCTATGAGCTATGGGCTGTTGGCTGCGCCGTGGTCATGTCTTAGAAACTACTCGGTTCAGGGAGTAGCCCATAGCCAACAGCGAATAGCCCATAGCCCCAAAAGAAACGCCGACCCGGAAAAGATCGGCGTGAGAGTGAAACGGCAACGGAGAGGATTATTGAAGCCCAATGAGAAAGCTCGGCGCCCTCACCATAACTTCTGCCTTCCCCCGAGGGGCATGACATCAGCCACAGCATTCGGGCCCGTCATTAGACCTGTTGGCTCAATAATGTGGCTCCCCGCTACCGCCCACTCGGGTGTAAAATAGGACCACGCTCCGACACCGTCAACCGACTACAGACGAGGGCTCCGGATGTCACTCACGCTCCTGATCGCCATAGTCTCCCTCGCCGCTTGGGCCGTGTTGACCTTTGTCACCGGTCCCCAACCCGGCGCGGTCCATCTGCTCCTCGCCCTCGGGACCGTCCTGCTCGTCCGGTGGTGGGCGCTGCGCGCGTGACTCTGTAGCGCCTCGTGAATCCCGTGTTGACGAATCACCACACGAACGCTCCCGCGGCCTCGCCGGACGGCTCCGGAATCGAGAGCTAATCCCCTGCTGACCAACATCTTGCATCCTAAGCTCGAAGTCTCTGCACCAGCATGCATGGTGGGCACAGATCGTGCTCTCCGGGAGGGCAGTTCCGCTCTTGGTCTTGACGCCCGTCTGCCTGGGATGGCCCCTTGGAACTCCACAGTATGCTCCTGCAGCAGGTCCACCGGGCGGACGGGGGACCGGTCGCGTGATACGCTGGATGGAGACCATGGTCGAGCGCGCCGGGGCGGGATCGTTCCCCACCATCCAGAGGCTCTGGGGAGTGGAGAGGGGCCAGCTGGACGTCCCCTCCGAGTCGGCCCCCGCCGGGGCAAGCCTCACGACCCGCGTACTCAATGTCCTGCTCGCGCTGATCGCGCTTCTGCTCCTGCTCCCAGTGCTGCTGGTCCTAGCGCTTCTGGTGCGTCTCACCTCTCCCGGCCCGGTGCTCTACACCCAGCTGCGGGTGGGACTCGATCGGCGCTTGCCGGTCGATGCGGTCCAAAACCACCGGCGCGAGCGCGATCTCGGCGGGCGGCTATTCACGATTTACAAGTTACGCACCATGCGGGTGGACGCCGAGAACGGCAGCGGGGCCGTGTGGGCCCAGCAGC
>DASYVW010000199.1:0-2946 GCA_035936675.1 Gemmatimonadales bacterium | reverse complement strand
CGCTTCCCCGCTTCCCCGCCCACCCACTCGACGGACCCGTCGGTGTAGACCTCCCGCTTCCAAATCGGCAGCCGTCGCTTCACCTCTTCGATTACGTAGCGGCAGGCGAGGAACGCTTCGTCCCGGTGGGCGGAGGCTGCTGCGATCGCCACCGCGGTGTCGCCGATCTCGAGCTCCCCCACCCGGTGCCTGAGCGCCACTGCCACATCCCAACGCGATTCGGCCTCCGCCACGATGCGCCCGCACTCCGCTTCCGCCATCGGCCCGTACGCCGAATACTCGAGTCGCACCACTTCGCGGCCACGGTGATGGTTCCGAACGGTGCCGAGAAAGCAGGCGACGCCTCCGCGCTCGGGTGACTGTACCAGCGCGAGCAGCGTACCGACATCGATCGGATCGATAACCAGGTTGGCCATCTCAACCCCCAGCCAGTGGCGGCAGCACGGCCAGCTCGTCGCCGCTCGCCAGCAGTGCGTCCAGTTGTACCTGCGACAGGTTGACTGCGCAGAGCGGCTTCGGCGGCAGCCTGTCGCCACCCGGCAGCGCCCGCAGCCGCGCGATGGCATCATCAACCGTCGCCGTGCTATCGAAGGTGAGCTCGATCGCGTCGAGACCCAACATCTCGGCATAGCTGGCGAAGAGCAGCACCCGCACGGTGAGCGTCGAGATTGCGGTCGATGGCATACCGGAAGTTACCGCCAAATGGTCGGCCACGGAAACAGCGTGCAGTCAGAAGTAGCACGCCGGTACATAATAAAGGCCGCCCCTGAGGCTTCCCTCGGGAGCGACCTGCGATCATGGCCTGCCGATATCGCTGGACTACATGCCCTGCGCCGGCTCCGCCTCCGACCCGGTTTCATCCGCGACCAGCGCCCGTAACTCCTTACTGGGCTTGAATACGGGAACCGGACGCGCAGCGACCTCGACCGGGTCACCGGTGCGAGGGTTGCGAGCCATCCGGGTCTTCCGCCGGCGGATCTTGAAGGTGCCGAAGCCACGGACCTCGATGTTGTGCTGCTGCTTGAGCGCCTCCTTCACCGCCTCCAGAAACGCGTCCACCACGCGGGCGCAATCCTTCTTAGAGATCATGGGCCCGGCGGTTTTGGCGATGGATGCGGTTACCTGTTCTACGAGATCGGCCTTGGTCATTCATCCCCCAGAAGGGTTACAGGCAACGGAGCGCAGGGAGGGCCACCACCGATGGCCGATACTACGAGCTTAACCGTTGTCTGTCAAGGGCTTGGGAGAGGGACGCCATAAATTCGGCGAAGTGGGGAAGCGCGTCGTGCGGGCCTGGCGCGGCCTCGGGGTGGTACTGCACTGCGAAGAGCGGAAGCTCACGATGCCGAATCCCCTCGATGGTGCCGTCGTTCAGGTTGAGATGAGTGACCTCGAGCGCGGGCGCTCCGGGTACCCCGGACGCGTCTCCAACTACCGCGAAGCCATGGTTTTGGGTGGTGATGAGCACCCGGTCGGTGCGCAGATCGCGCACCGGATGATTCCCGCCGCGGTGGCCATACGGCATCTTGGCCGTCGAGCCGCCATAGGCCAGTCCTACCAGCTGGTGCCCGAGACAGATCCCGAACGTCGGCAGACCGGAGCCGGAAAGTTCGCGAATCGTTTCCAGCGCGTAGCCTACGGCGGCCGGGTCTCCTGGGCCGTTGGAAAGAAAGAGGCCATCGGGGTTTAGCTCCCGCACCGCAGCGGCCGAGGTAGTGGAGGGCACCACGGTCACGCAGCAACCTGCTCGGAGCAGCATCCGGACGATGTTGCGCTTCATGCCGAAGTCATAGGCGACGATATGCGGGCCGGCGCCCTCGGTATGGCGCGCGCTCACCGTGGCCCTCGAGGCAAGATCGAGCCCTTCCATGGACGGTGAGGCGAGGAGCCGGCTGGTGAGCTCCTTGCTTGGCCTCTGTCCTTCGGCCACGACGCCGCGCATCGCACCTCGCTCGCGCAGGTGGCGAGTGAGCCGCCGGGTATCGACCCCTTCGATCACGGGAACTCCGGCCGATGCGAGCCACTCGTCCAGGGTGTGCGTGGCGCGCCAGCTCGAGGAGTGACGGGAAAGCTCCCGCACGACGACACCGCTGACCTGCGGGTGAGGAGACTCCATGTCCTCCTCGTTGACGCCGTAGTTCCCGATCATCGGCGCCGTCATGACCACGATCTGGCCCAGGTAGCTGGGGTCGGTGAACGTTTCCTGGTAGCCGGTCAGGTTGGTGGTAAACACCACTTCGCCGAACGCTGGCTCGATGGAGCGTGGGCTGGTCCCGGCGAACCAGGCGCCGTCCTCCAGCAATACGAAAGCGGGGCGGGTGCCCCCTGGGCGCAGGGTCACCTGCGCACCCCAAGGGCGCCCGCCCCGCTCGTGCTCACTTTTTCGGCTGAGTTGGCTTCGTAGGCTGTGCAGCCGCAGGCGCAGGAGCCTTCTCCGCGCTCGGCGGCGGGGTTCCCTTCGGCGCTTCCGCGGCTGGCTGAGTGGGAGCGCCGAGCGGCAGGGGCGCCGCTCCCTTGGGCGTCTCGGCCGCAGGCTGGGTCGGCGTCCCCAACGGGAGCGGAGCCTGCGAGGGTGCTGCGGGCGTTGCCTGCCGCAGCCGTTCCTGAAGACCGCTCGAGCCGCCGCCGCGCGGCACGAAGGAGAGCAGCAGCGAAAGCACCATGAAGATCCCGCCACACCACCAGGTCAGCTTGGTGAGTATGGTCACCGCCTGCCGGCCGCCGAGCACGGTGTCGGTACCGGCCCCGCCCATCGAGGCGAGTCCCCCGCCCTGGCCGGCCTGAAGCAGGACGACCACGGAGAGCAGGAGGCCGTCGAGAATGAGCAGCGTGAGAAGAAAGGCGAACATATTGGCGGGTAAGTTTAGTGGCTTGAGTCGCCAGTCGCCAGTCGCCAGTCGCCAGTCGCTAGTCGCGAGTCGCGAGTCACTAGTCGTTAGGCCACTC
>DASYVW010000198.1:0-5156 GCA_035936675.1 Gemmatimonadales bacterium | reverse complement strand
CGTCGGCAAAGTCCACTCCGCCAGCGGCGAGACGCTCCATGATCGTGTACGCCTCCCCCCCGTCCTCCGGCAGGGTGCGCCGCACTGTCCCGTGGTCCTCGAATAGCTGGAGGGTCGCGGGCGGCATCGTGTTGATGGTGTCGGGCCCGATAAGCGAGTCCACGTAGAGCACGTCGGAGTAACCTGGGTTCTTGGTGCCGGTGCTGGCCCAGAGGAGCCGCTGGGGCCTGGCACCCGTCGCGGTCAGCCGTTGCCACCTGGTGCTCTCCAGCAGATCGCGAAACCAGGCGTAGGCCAGTTGCGCGTTGGCAATCGCGACCTTGCCTCGGAGATCGAGCAGCGCTCCGCCCTTGGCCTCGACGCGGCGATCGGTCTCGGTGTCCACCCGGCTCACGAAGAACGACGCCACCGAGGCCAGCCGGTCGATCGGCCTTCCGGCGTGCGCGCGTGACTCCAGCGCCCGCACATAGGCCTCCGCCACCTGGCGATAGTGCTCGAGGGAGAAGAGCAGGGTGATGTTGATGTTGATTCCCTCGGTAAGGAGGCGCTCGATCGCGGGCCAGCCCTCCTTCGTCCCCGGCACCTTGATCATCAGGTTAGGCCGATCTACGTCCGCCCAAAGCCGCCGGGCTTCGGCCATCGTCGTCTGGGTGTCTCGGGCAACGGTGGGTGAGACTTCCAGCGACACGAAACCGTCCCCGCCTGCAGTCGCCTCGTACACCGGGCGGAAGAGATCGGCCGCCTGGCGGACGTCTTCCACCGCGAGGCGTTCGAAGATCTCCAGGTCGCTCTTTCGGGATTGGGCGAGGCTTTTCAGCTCGTCGTCATAGTCGCTGCTCCCCCCGATGGCATGCTCGAAGATGGTAGGGTTCGACGTCATCCCGTGCAGCCCGTCGTCAATCAGGGATTGCAGCTCGCCCGAGCGGAGCATCCCTCGGCGCAGATAATCCAGCCACACGCTCTGCCCTTGTTCGAGCAGGGCCTGCATGGCGGTTTGGGTAGTGCGTTCGCTCATGTTAGATCCTTGCAGCCACGGCCGCTGCGCCGAGGACAGCTACGTTCGGGTTCGTGACTACGTGCACCGGGATCCGCGAGAGCAGCTCGGACATCCGGCCCTTGTTTCGGAAAGCGGTCAGAAACTGGCCCTGCTTGAGCCGCTCCACGATTCGCGGGGCGATGCCGCCCGCGAGGTAGACCCCGCCGGTCGAGACCAATGTGAGAGCCAGGTTCCCCGCCTGCGCGCCGAAGATCTCGCAGAACAGATCGAGTGCCTGGTTAGACAGGCGATCAGTCTTGGCAAGACCGTGCCGGATGATTACTGCCGTGGGATCTTCCTTCTCCATCTCGTCATGCACGGCTGCCTGCTCCGGCGCCACGGCCGCAGCGAGCAGGTACTGGTAGATATTTGCGATGCCGGGGCCCGAGACCAGCCGCTCCCACGAGACGCGACCAAACTGCCGGCGCAAGAACTCGAGGAGACCGTTCTGCAGCTCCCCGCTCGGCGCAAAGTCCCCATGCTCGCCCTCGGATGCCAGCACGCGGTAGTGATCTCCCTCCCACAAGAGAAACCCCTGACCCAGCCCGGTCCCGGCACCGATCAGCGCGATCGGCGCCTGCGGCGTCGGGCTGCCTTCCTGGAGCGTCGCGAGATCGGAGGGACCCAACAGCTCGATCCCGTATCCCACTGCGACGAAGTCGTTGATGATCGTGGTGCGGGGAATCCCGATCTCGACGGCCAGCTTTCTGGCGTTGATGGTCCAGGGAAGGTTGGGCGTGGTGCAGTCGTCGCCCACGATTGGGCAGGCTATTCCGAAGCAGGCTCGGTCGGGCTGGCTTCCAACCTCCTCATAAAAGCGACGGACGATCGGGGTGAGCCCCGGGTAGTCGCGGCTCCGATACCGGCCATCCCGCGCGACCCGTGCGCCGCGTCCATCCAGCTCGACCAGGGCGAGCCGCGCGTGGGTGCCACCCACGTCGCCGGCGAGCACGATCATGTTGCCACTCTCCGGGCGGTGAGCTGCGCTGCGGCGGCTTGATCCAGGAACCAAACTCCTCGCCGCGCCAGCTGCGCCGGGACTGCGTTCGGTTCGAGCGGCCCTTCGATGGCGCGTGCTACCATGGCCGCCTTGTCGTTGCCGGTGGCGATCACGGCCACCTTCCGGGCTGCCTCGATCACCGGCGGCGTGATGGTAAGCCGCTCGGCCGGCGGCTTCGGGCCGACCACCGGCACCACCAGCCGGCGCCGCTCATCCAGCGCGGCCGAGCCCGGAAAGAGCGATGCTGTGTGGCCGTCCGGCCCCATGCCAAGGAGCAGGACGTCGAGCCGGGGTGGGAGCAAACGCTCGTACTCCCGAGCGGCAGCCTCGCGGTCGGCACGCTCGGCCTCCATGCGGTGGACCTGGCGGGGGGGAATGGGCACCCGGGAGAGCAGGGCCAGACGCACCATCCGATAGTTGCTCTCGGGATGATCGGGCGGGACCGCCCGCTCGTCGCCAAAGAACACGTGCACCTGCGGCCAATCGACGCTCGATCCGGCCGCCAGCTCCCGATAGACCGGGTCGGGTGTCCGGCCCCCCGCCAGACCCAAGGCGCAGGAGCCTCGCTCGGCGATGGCGGCGCTTACCTCGAGATCCAGCCAGCCGGCCGCTTGCCGGGTCAGCTCCACCGGCTGGGACACCACGATGAGCTCCGTCATGCCTGGCTCACCACAATCTGGCGGTCTGCTCGACGCTCGGTCGGACGCACGGTCTGGCCGCAGGCCGGGCAGAGGCTCGCGCGGGAGTGTCGCTGGATGTACTCCTGCACCGTCCGCACGTATTCGGCATGGCTCCAGGTCAGCGGCGACACCGAGAGTGGCTCGCCGGTGTAGGGGTGCAGCTGCTCCGCCATCGTGCCGGATGGCAAGGCCCGCTGGGCTGCCCATTCGAGCAGCTTCAGTCCCGGAGCCAAATCTTCCAGTGTCTGAGCCCGCAGGAGCTGATAGCGTGCCAGCCACAGGGTACAGATGAACCAGGGATTCCCGGGCACCCGCGAGGTGTCCTGTCGCTCCACCTGGTAGTACCGATCGTTCTCATAGCGGGCCAACCCACCGATATCGGTATGCACCCACAAGCGGTCCACGACCTGTTGCAGGGTGGAGACCGCCTGAGGATCGTCGGCGGGGAGAGCGCCCAACATGACCAGTCCGAAGAGGCTCGAGTCCACGGTCATGTCGAGGGTATAGCCGCTTGCCTCGGGTGTGGCCATCCGGGCGAAGCGCCCCTCTCGCTCGTTCCAGAGGACTGCGCGCGCGCCCTCCAGCATGCGCTCGGCCCCGGCCAGGTAACCTGCCGCGCGCTCGGCCTCGCCGAACGCCTTCGACAGTCGCGCAGCGGCCCGAAGCCCGGCAATCACGGCGGCGACCGTGAACGTGTGCACCCCCCAGCGCTCCTCCCAGAGGTCGTACGAGGGGAGCGGCAGCCCGGTGCTCTGGTCCACGTGGCTCAGGAGGAAGTCGGCCGGCCGAGTCACCAGCCCTCGATAAAATGGAGCAGTCTCTTCGATCCGCTGATACAGGTCGAAGTACTCGCCCAGGGCCCAGATCACCAGCGCGGTTTCGTCCTCCTGTATGGGCAGCACGGGTTTGCCGTCGCGCACGTAACCGTGCCAGCTCGAGGCGAGGCTCTCGTCCGGGTTGTACTTGTGGCGGAGGTAACCGTTGGGAGACATGACCCGGGAACAGAAGCCGAGAAACCGCTCGGGCGCACCGGCATGGCCCGCATGCATCAGGGCACTCGAGACCATGGCGCCATCGCGGGGCCACATATAGGAGTAGGTATCCCGGCCGAAGTCGATGATGTCGGTGTCGTTCGCGGCCAGGATGGCGCCATTGTGGTCGATCTGGCTGTGAATGATGAGCAGACTCTGCTTGTACCGCTCGATTACCGGCGGCGGCAGGTCGGCGTTGCCTCGCCGATCCTTGCTGACCCAGAGCCTCCAATAGTTGCCGGTGCGGCGCAGCAGCTCATCGGGCGATTTGTCTCGAACGACTTGGTTGATAGTGGACACTGCGTGGAAGTCTCTGGCGGCTGCCATCCAATAGTAGAATTCGCCGGTCTCGCCCGCCGGCACCATCAGCGACACCCCCAGCGTAGAATCAACCGAACCCTGAGCCACGGGGTTCCCGCTGAGCACGCCGTCCTCGGCGTCCCGCCAGGTGCCTTCCTGGCCGGCTACTTCCTTGTTGCCGCAGGCGTAGTGCTGCACCCCGATGGTGCCGTTGACCTTGCAATTGATCAGGAAGTAGCGGTCTTCCTTGTAGTGGAGCAGGGCCTCGGTCTCGGGAGAGTAAAACGCTGTGTCGCCGACCTCGTTGCCCCGGATGTGGAAGTCGTGATGGAAGAAGCAACGGATCTCCCGGGACCGGTCGGCCAGGTTGATGATCCGCACCCGGCGGATCAGGACGTTCTCGTAGAAGTCCACGCCGTCGTTGCAGAGCAGCTCCACACCCAGTGTCGGATTCCGCGCTCGCACCACGGTCACCATGGACGAGTCGGCGTAGCGCATCTCCGGGGTCCACTCGGCGCCCATCCAGCTGAACTGTCCTCCGACCCAGACCCCGAAGCGGAACGGGTGCCCGGTTCCGTGATTCTCCTTGCCGACGTGCGGAAAGTAGAGATCGCGGATCCGGTACTGGCGATCGAACATCACCAGCAGCCGCCCGTTGGAGAGCGCGAGATCACGGGGCATGGCGACGCACCTCGTCTTCCAACGCCTTGATTTTGCCGAGCCGCCGCTCGTGGCGCTCCTCATGGGTGAAGCGGGCCGCCAGAAAGGTCCGCACCAGCTCCAGTGCCAGCTCCAGGCCGATCACTCGGGCGCCGAGCACTAGAACGTTCATGTCGTCGTGCTCGACGCCC
This sequence comes from Gemmatimonadales bacterium, assembly GCA_035936675.1. Lineage (GTDB taxonomy): Bacteria > Gemmatimonadota > Gemmatimonadetes > Gemmatimonadales > GWC2-71-9 > CAVVWJ01. Next base: position 258 of record DASYVW010000198.1, on the reverse strand, counting down.
TGGTGGGCCGAGTACGTGTCGTGACAAAGGCCCGCCCGTATGCCGGGGAACTTGTTCGCCGCCACGGAAGCTCCCACCCCGCTCCCGCAGATCAGCACGCCACGCTCCACCATGCCGGATAGCACCGCGCGGGCCACCCACTCTGCCACATCCGGATAGTCCACCGGTTCCGGGCTGTGGGTGCCGAGGTCCTTCACCTCGTGCCCGTGGGATCGGAGATCGGGGATGATGTCCAGCTTGAGTGCGAAGCCCGCGTGA
>DASYVW010000197.1:0-1577 GCA_035936675.1 Gemmatimonadales bacterium | reverse complement strand
CGGTCCGGCGACCACGCGACCGCCCGAGTCCAACCAGGAGCAGCCCGATGACGGCAGCCAGCCAGGGGTATTGGGTGAAGATGGCCATGAGGCTCAGGAACTCCACAGCAGACTCCTCGCTTGCACGAAACGCCGTCGACTGCGTGCCCTGACGGACCACGGATCAGCTGCGGAACTATAGGCTCTATGGTGGCATAGCGCCTAATGTGCTAGAAATCTGCCATGGAACCTGACACTCATCGCCCGAGATGGAAGACCCTGTTGGCCTTCGCGATCATCTATTTCGTGTGGGGGTCCACCTTTCTCGCCATCCGTATCGGCGTCCGTGAAGTTCCCCCGCTGCTTCTGGCGGCGATGCGTTTCCTGGTTGCGGGACTGGTGCTGTATGGCTGGATGATCGCTCGGGGCGAGCGCTCACCGACCGGACGCCAGTGGAGGTCGGCGTCCGTACTCGCGATCCTGATCTTCGTCATCGACTTCGGACTGCTGTTCTGGGCCGAGCAGCGGGTGCCGTCGGGCGTCGCCGCGGTCATGCTGGCGACGATCCCCGCGTTCATGGCGCTCTCGGAAATCATTGTTCTGCGCACCCAGCGGCTCACCGTCCGGCTGGCCCTGGCGCTGTTGATCGGGCTCGGGGGAGTGGCGGTGCTGATGAGCCGCTCGTTGAACCTCGGCGGGGCGCCGATCAACCCGCTAGGCGCGGTGGCGTTGATCGTTGCATCGATGAGCTTTTCGATATCGTGGGTGCTTGCCCGCAGGCTGCCGCTGCCGCCTTCCAAGGTCATGAGCTCGGGAGCCCAGATGCTTGCCGGTGGGGTGTTCCTGGTCTTGACGGCGGCCGCACTGGGCGAATTTCGCCGGTTCCATCCGTCCACCATATCACCCGGAGCCTGGCTCTCGTTGCTCTACTTGATCGTGGCGGGCTCCATCATCGGGTTTACCGCCTACGTGTGGCTGATCGACCATGAATCGCCGACAAGGGTGGGGACCTACGCGTATGTGAATCCGGTAGTGGCGGTGCTGCTGGGCTATTTCCTGGGCGGGGAAGAGCTGGGCCTGCGAACGATTCTGGGGACCATGTTTGTTCTGATCAGCGTGCTGGTGATCACCACTACGCCGGCGAAGAAGCCGGAAGCGGCACTCCCGGTGGAGGACACGGCCCAGGTCGCGGGATCGTAGCCCCGTGCCTTCACCAGTCGCCTCCGAAGAGCCGCCGGTCCTTGCCCGGGCAGGCCTCAGTCTGGCTGGTACGCCCCTACGCCACAGACATCCTGGCCGACCTTCTCCACGAAGCTGACCTTGGGCTCGATCTTGCCGGAGACCGGGTTCATCCACCGGTAACGCACCGATCCCCCGCTCTTGCCGGACGCAGCACCGATGATGGCCTTCCCGAGTGGCTTTCCCTCGGCATCCTTCAGCGCGTTGGCCGAGGTGCCGACGTACGAGGCGGTTGCACCGTGGGCGGAAATGGTCCCGTTGGGTCCGATACAGAACACGTACAGATCACGATCGACGAACGGCGCCTTCTTGGCGGTGAAATCGGCTAGCGCCACTTTGCGCCCGGCCGCCTTGTAGTG
>DASYVW010000196.1:0-2072 GCA_035936675.1 Gemmatimonadales bacterium | reverse complement strand
AGCCGGCCGTACGCGGCCACGGTTTTCTCGACCGCGTCCCGGCAGAACTTGGCGTCCTTCACGTCGCCGGGCAGGAGCAGGCACTTGCGCCCCTCGGTCTCCACGGCCGTCTTCGTCTCCTCGGCGTCCGACTGCTCGGCGGCCAGGTACACGATGGCCACGTCCGCCCCCTCGCGGGCGTACAGGACGGCGACCGAGCGGCCGATGCCGCTGTCGCCGCCGGTGATGAGCGCGGCCTTGCCCTTGAGTTTGTCGGCCCCCTTATAGTACTACTCCGTTACTCTTTGTGAGGGTGTGATTGCTGTGCGTGGCAGTAGGCACAGCCCGGCTTGGCCAGTGGCAACAGCAGGTGCTGCAACGCGCGCCGGATCCCCGGTAGCGTCAGCACCGGCTCGATACCCCCTTTTTTCCCCGCGTCGGGCGGGTGGGCTTCTTCTCCCGGCCTTCTGTCAGCCGGCGGCGCTCCAGCAGCAGGAACCCGTACGCCAACAGGGCCATTGCCGCGTGGTGATGGAACCCACGCCACGAGCGGCCTTCAAAGTGATCCAACCCCAACTCTTCCTTGAGTTGCTGGTAGCCCTGCTCCACCGGCCAGCGACTCTTCCACAGGCGCACCGCCGCCACCCGACTCGTGCCCGAAGGGAGGTTCGAGAGCGCGAACTTCAACGGACCATCTGCCCCTTGCTTCTCGATCAGCACCCACACCGGCGCCGCGTCGGCACAATCGCCCGTCGCCCAGCCGTGGGCCGGCCACACCCGCACCCACGCGAAGTGCCCCGACAGCATCCCTTTGGTCCCCTCTCGCCAACGCACGCGCTGTCGCGGGGTCCGCTCGGCCAGTTCGCTCAGGGCCACCGGGCGCGGATTATCCGCCGCCAAGCGTGGGTGCGTGCGGGGTCGCCCTCGGCCAGCCGCCTTGCGGGCCGCGGGTTGCTCCCACGTGGGCTTCCGGGTGAAGACGACGATGTCCGGTTTGACGCCCACGATGTAACTCAGGCCGCGTTGCTCCAGACCCGCCCGGAACTCGCCGGAGGCGCCGTACCCGGCATCGGCCACCACCGCACGACCGGGCAACCCCTCGCCGCGGACCCGGTCGAGCAACTCCAGGGCGATCTCGGGCTTGGTCCGCGACTGTCGCTGATCCTCGGGAACGCCTGCCTTATCCAGACGTTTGGTGTCGGACAACCAGGAGTCGGGCAGGTACAGTTGCAGGTCCAGCGGGTAGTGGCCGTTGGGGCTGACGTAGTGAACGGAGACGGCGACCTGGCAGTTGGCTTTCTTGCCCAGCGCACCGCAGTACTGCCGCTGGACGCCGACGGAGTGCGTGCCCTGCTTGGGAAAGGAGACGTCATCGAAGAGGAAGATGCCCTCGGGGCTGGCGAAGGTCTGGGCGAGGTGGGCGCGGTACCGCTTGAGGACGGCGAGGTGATCCCAGGGGCTCTGGTTGACGAACTGTTGGAGTGCCTGCTCAGGGTCGGTGGAGGTAAGCCCGTCGGGCAATGCAACGCGGCGCGAGAGCGGCTCGACGGACTTGCGCTCGCCGTCGAGGAGCAAGCCCTGGAGGTAGACCCCGGCCCAGCGGGCCGGCTTGGATTGCGGGAACTCGTCCGCGAATAGGGCGGCGTAGTCGCGGAGGCGGTCGAGGACGGCGGAATCGAGACTCGGGGTGTAGGTCTTCATGCCAGGTTAGAGGCCCGAATCCCTTGAGGCGATTCCGACCTCTAACGGAGTAGTACTAAACGCTGTCCACTTTTCGTGGGGAACTCCATCCCAAACCCTCCTGCCGCCCCGGTGTGATACCCGAAGCTCTTGTAGGAGTTACGCACTTGATCGGTGTCTTCAGCCCCGGAGGGGCAACCGATGGTAGCCCAGGGTGGAGCGAGGCTCGGCGAGCGCAACCCTGGGAACCGAGGTGAAACAGAACGAAGCCCCGGAGGGGCGACAGAACGCACCGCGAAGATTCTGCCGCCCCTCCGGGGCTACGGGTATTCTGCTGACGTGTCCCCAGGGTTGCGCTCGCCGAGCCTCGCTTCACTCTGGGCTACCATCGGTCGCCCCTCCGGGGCTGAAGA
>DASYVW010000195.1:0-3893 GCA_035936675.1 Gemmatimonadales bacterium | reverse complement strand
CATCTGCACCCCTCGGCCGGCGTCTACCTTCGGCAGGCGGCGGCGCGGCACCAACGAGCCCATCGAACGGGACCATGCCCTATGAATGACAGGCAGTAGCGAGTGGCCAGCCCCGTCGACTTCGGCGTCACCCGTCACCAGGATGACGAGCGGTTACGGCTCGAGCGGTGGCGCCGGAATGTCGGCGCACCGGTTGCGCTGGATCTGACGACGGCACCGGCGTCCGGGAATGGCCCCACCGCGCGGAGCCTGGTCGTGCTCAGCTGGAATGTGTGGATCGGCCGAGGCCGGCTGCTCGACCTGGTGTCCCGAATCCGGAGCGGTGACTTTGCCGCGCAAGGCGCCGAGCCTGATGCCCCCCTCGTCGTCTTGGCACAGGAAGTTTATCGCCGCGATCCCACCATCCCACTGGACTCGACGGGGCGCGCCGGCCGCATGCTGGTCGCCCAGCTGGGACAGCAGGAGGACATCGTCGAGACCGCCCGCGCGCTCGGCATGAATCTGCGCTACGCACCCTCGATGAGAAACGGCGCAATGCAGAGCGACCGGGGCAACGCGATTCTCTCGACACTGCCGCTGGAAGACGCAGAGGCCCTCGAGCTACCCCTCGTGCTCCAGCGGCGCGTCGCGGTATCCGCAAGGGTCCGTGTCGGGGGCCTCACCCTCCGGGTCGTAAGCGCGCACCTCGACCCGCGCGGCCCGCCGGGGCACCGATGGCTCGGCGCCGCAGGTCGCGCTCTTCAGGCTCAGCATCTCCTGAGCTCGCTGCGCGACGATACCGTCATCCTTGGCGCCGACCTCAACCTCGGCCGTGGGCGTTACGAGCGCGCCTGGCGCGTCCTGCGCGACGCCGGCTTCAGCTTTGGCATCCCGCCATCTTCCCCCCCGTGGCGGCACACCTTCCACGCGCTGCCCCGGCTGGTGCTCGACTACCTTCTGGTCCGCGATCCGTCCGGTGCGGTCGAGCGCGCCCGGGTGCATCGGCTCGACGAGCATCCCCGGGATCGGGGACCGCTGGTATTCGGCTCGGACCACCATCCCCTGCTCGCGCGAATCGACCTGGCATCCCCATAAAAGGAGAGACACGGTGAGCGAATGGCTGGGGTTCGGTTCGGACCTGCCCTGGTGGGGCTGGGCCCTCATAGCGATCGGGGTGATCGCGATCGTGTCCGTCATCGGCGCCCTGTTCCTCCCCGACTGGCACGATGACGATTACACCGTCGGCTTCGAGGCGGATCCCGGTTCGGAAAGCTTTGTCGAATGGAGCGCAGCATTCCTGAATGGCCCGATCTTCCAGGGCGGTGAGGTCACACTGCTCCAGAATGGCGACGCCTTCTTCCCTGCCATCCTCAAGGCCATAAAGGAGGCGCGGGATAGCGTCAACTTCGAGGTATACATCTTCGAGCCCGATGAGATCGGGCGACAGTTCATCGAGGCATTCAAGGAACGGGCGCGGGCGGGGGTGGAAGTCCGGCTGCTCTTGGACGGCTTTGGCGCGATGAAGCTGAAGAAGCGCTACCGCGACGACCTGCAGAAGGCAGGGGTGAAGATCAGCCGGTTCCGCCCGTTGTCATTGCGCAGCCTGCCACGCTTCTACAAGCGGACGCACCGGCGAGCTATCGTCATCGATGGCCGGGTGGGGTTTACTGGGGGGGCCGCGGTCTCGGCCAAATGGAAAGGCAATGTCACGAACGCCCACGAGTGGCGCGACAGCATGACCCGGGTGACCGGCCCGCTGGTGGGTGGGATCCAATCGGCGTTCGCGGAGAATTGGGTCTACTGCTGCGGCGAAGTCATTGCCGGTCCTCGCTTCTTTCCCCAGCTCGATCGCGGTAAGGGGCCATGCAGCTTATCGGTGGTGAGCTCTCCCTCCGACGCGCTGCAGCCGATCCGGCTTCTCTTCTGGCTCAGCTTCATCAACGCGCGCCACCGCCTCTGGATTTGCAACTCCTACTTCATCCCTGACCGCCGGCTTCGGGTGGCGGTGATCGAACGGGCGCGCGCCGGAGTGGATGTGCGGGTGCTGGTGCCGGGCAACCACACCGATGCGCTCCCGGTCCAGGCAACAGGCCGGAGCTACTACGAGGAGCTGCTCGCCGCAGGTGTCCGCATCTTCGAGTACCAACCTGCCATGATGCACGCCAAGACGGTGGTGGTCGACGGAGCCTGGTCGGTGGTAGGGTCGGCCAACCTCGATGAGCGAAGCATGGAGCTGAACGAGGAGAACATTCTGGGGATTGCGGATCGCGATTTTGCCCGAGCAGTCGAGGAGGGAGTAGTGGCTGACCTGGAGCGCTCGCGCGAGATTCACCTGGACCAATGGCGCAAGCGCCCCATCTACCAGAGAATCTTCGAGCGCGCGGCCAAGGCGTTGATCGAGCAGTACTAGGTCAGATAGGCCCGTTGAAGGCCGGGTCGCACACCCGGGTCCTGAGGTCGGTCTCGGACCCCCGGCGCCATCCTCCTCGAAACTCGAAGTGACGCTGGTCCAGGAGCCGGGTACCCAGGGCTGCCGTTCCCTGCTGCTGAACCTGCCAGAGTAAGACCCGGGCTCCCATCTCGGCAGCAGGCTCCCACACGTCAGGCGTCAGCGGCGGGTACAGGCTGGCGAACTCTGGCTTTAGTCGGGCCTGCCGGGCCGTTGAATCCATACCATCTCCGGAGGGTCGGTTGAGGGCCGCTTTGCACCGCAAGTCACGAGCCAGTCATAATGTGGGCATCACGTCAACAGCACCAGGGTTGCCGAGCTTGTCGGGGTAGGCCAGGGGACACAGATTGGCGCGAGGCTCCAACAGGATACGTGGGCGATGGTGCAGCTGCGCCGCCGGCTGCGGGAGCTAGCGCCAGGCGGCTGATGAGTCAGCCGGCTCCTCATTCAGGTTACTGAGACCACCCATGTGGGTCTCGAGAGCGCCGCTCAGGTTGACGCCCTCGGCGCCCAGCAAGCGGAAGAGCTCCCACTCGGCGGCCCTGGCGGGGCCGATGCGCCGACCGTTGTACATCAGCGAGATGACCAGCACGCCATCGGTGCGGCCGAGGTAGCCTGCGAGGGTCGCGACCCGATCCAGCGTACCGGTCTTGGCGTGCACCACTCCAGGCGCCATTCCCCGCCGCAGTCCTCGCAACGTGCCTATCCCGTTGGCCGGCAGGAGCAGGGGAAACCGCTCCGCCCCGCGCAGCTGGGGATAGCGCGCCAGGTAGAGCATCTGGGTGAGCGGGCTGACCCTGTCGAGCTCGCTGAGACCGCTTCCATCCACTAGCTGTACCTGCGCCTTGGGACCCACGACGTCACGTACATGCTGAGTAAGCAGCGCGGGACCCGTGGTCTGACTGGCGGCGGCCCATTGGAGCACGAGCTCGGCGCCGATATTCAAGCTGCGGCGATTGATCTCGATGGCGACGCTGTCGAAGGGAGCAGACTCAACCATGGCCAGCACCGCGGGAAGCCCCGCTGAGGAGGTCGGAGGCGAGGTCCGGTTGATCCACTGGATGCCCGCACGGTCCAGGGCGGCAGCCCAGGCATACCCTAGAACTCTGGAAGGGTCGTGCGCAACTGCCGACAGTCCGGCCATGCGACAGCCGATACCAATGCTGCCAACCAGAGTCCAGCCCCCATCCGACTCGGCGGTCAGGCTGAGCCGGCGCCGGCTTCCGCCCACGGTCGTGGCATTGATTCGGATCATGTGCTCGATCCCGACCGGGTACGCGGAGACGAGTGCCGGTGGGGAGCCGACATCGGCGCCCGGTCTGAAGGTCAGCGAGACGGTGTTTTCGTGCAGCGCCACCGGCCCTACCGGCGGGGCGTAAAGCTGGCCCTGGAAGTCGGGCGACCACACTGTCGGGTAGCGGGACGAGGCGGGTCCGGTACGGCTGGTCAGGGCGAGTGGGCCCTC
>DASYVW010000194.1:0-3728 GCA_035936675.1 Gemmatimonadales bacterium | reverse complement strand
GCCGGACGGAACCTCGCGGTCTGGACCCCGTATACCGGTGCTGATCCGGAGACCAATCTCTCGGGAGCCGACACCGGCGCCCGCGGGGTCGACTGGTTCAACAATCCGCAGACCCGATCATTCGTGTTCTCCGTGACCCTGAACCGCTGATGCCCACCCGACCACTCGAGGTTCATGCTATGCGCAAGCATTTCGCGACGGCGGTGATCGGTCTCGGCGCCAGTCTGGGGATCATCGGCTGCGGAGACTTCCTTACCGGCCCCAAGCTGTCCGACAACCCCAACCGCCCGGTTGCCGCCACCAACGCCAATCTGCTGGTGGCGTCGCAGACCAACCTGTCCGGCGTAATAGAGGGTCACCTCGGACGCTCCATCTGCGTCTGGATGCAGCAGTGCGCCGGCACCCGGCTGCAGTACAACAGCCTCGGCCAGTACATCGTCGGCGATGATGATTACTTCATCGCGTGGTCCCAGATCTACGGCCCTGGCGGATTGGTCGATCTCCGCCTGTTGCAGCGCCAGGCCCTCGCCACCGGCGACTCGGCGTATGCCGGCGTCGGCAAGGTGCTCGAGGCCTGGTATATCGGGCTGGCGGCGGACGTGTGGGGTGATATCCCCTACTCCCAGGCGGTGGACTCCACCTTCCCGACGCCCGTGCTGGATCCTCAGGACCAGGTCTATGCCGCCCTGCAGCTCAAGCTCGACGAAGCCATCGCGTCGATGAACGCCAGCAACCCTGGTGGCAGTCCCCCGGGTATCGAGGATCTGGTTTACGGCGGGGATCTCACCAAATGGACTGCACTCGCCTACACGTTGAAGGCCCGGTATTACCTGCATACCGCCGAGCGTCTGGGTGCCCCGGCGTACGCCGCGGCGCTTGCGGCGGCCACCTCCGGCATCGCCGATCCATCCGGCGATTACCTGGCTTACCACAGCGCGGCGTCAATCCAGAGCAACAACATCTACTCTCAGTTCACCTCGCAATGGCAGGACTACCTGTCGGCAGGAAAGGCGCTGCTGGATCTGTTGCAGGGCACGGCGGATCCGCGGTTGAGCCTGTATTTCGACCCTAACGCCAGCGGGGTCTTTGTGGGAGCAGACCCGGGCGATGATATCGGGATCTCTCCTTCGCCATTGAGCACGACTCGCCTGGATCCCAGCTTCCGTCAGCCGCTCGCCACCTGGGCGGAGAACCTGCTGATCATCGCGGAAGCCGCCAACCAGGCCGGGGATGATCTCACGGCGCGCGCCAACCTCGACGCCGTTCGTGCCGATGCAGGCCTGGCTCCCGTTGGCGGCGGGGTCAGCGGTGCTGCACTGCTCCAGGCAATCATGACCGAGAAGTACATTCGCCTGTTCCAAAGTCCCGAAGCCTGGAGTGATTACCGGCGAACCTGCCTCCCCGCCCTGGTACCGGCTCCGGGGTCAACGTTCATCCCCGCCCGCTTCGTCTATCCGCTCAGCGAGCGGAACGCGAATACCAGTATCGCCGACAGCGGGCCGCTCCAGAACTGGAACGACCCCAACCCATGCCCTTGATCTAGTGCACCGCGACGCTGGAGCGCGCCAAGTCGCTCTCCAGCGTCCACTGGATTTCCTGGCCGGGTTGTACGAGGAACGCGTCGGTCGTGTGATCGTCCGGAGCTCCCACCGGATGGCCGCGGAGCCGGATGAGACCGGCTGCGCCGAGCCGGCGGCTGGGGATGACGAAAGTCGTGGTCTTTACCGCGGTGGCGAGTCCGATTCGCTCGACCACGCCATCGTGCAGCACGGAAACGACTACATCGTTCCAGTGATGGTTTTCCACCACCAGGGCGATCTCAGCACGGGATTCTGCGACGGCACCGGACTCAGCCCCGGGCCGAGCGCAGGCAGACGGCCAGAGAATCAGCGCAACCAGAATCCAGGTGAGGCCTTCAACGCGTCGATGCCCGGTCCGGCTGCTGCTTGAGGTGCCGGCCATACCAATCGAGGTACCGCTCCAACCGATCGCGCTGGTAGCTGGGCTTCTTGATACCGTGGTGCTCCCCCGGATAGATGACAAGTTGGGTCTCCCGTCCAAGGCTCTTCAGTGCCTGATACATCTGCTCCGAGTTGAGCAAGGGCACGTTGAAGTCCTTGTCGCCACAGAGGAATAGTGTCGGTGTCACAATCCGATCGGCGTGGACGAAGGGGAAGGAGACTTTGAGCCAAGCCGCAGTGTTGCCCCACGGTGTTCCCAGCTCGGCCTCGTACTCCCTAACGTACTGATCGGTGCCGTAGCCAGCGAGCACGTTGGACTGGCCGGCGCCACTGATCGCTGCCTTGAATCGTGAGTCCTGGGCGATCACCTGATTGGTGAGAATCCCCCCATAGCTCCACCCGCCGACTCCGAGTCGCTCCGGGTCGGCGACACCCTGCGCCACCGCATAATCTACGGCGGCGAGGACGTCCTGGCCGTCCTTATTCCCCCAGTCTGCCCAGATGGCGGTGGAGAACTTCTCTCCCCGTCCCGAGCTCCCACGCGGGTTGGCCGCTACTACGGCGTACCCCTGCGACGCGAGCAGTTGCCATGCGAAATCGAACTCATTGGCAAACTGGGAGACCGGTCCACCGTGGATCCGAAGCACGGCAGGAACTCGGGTGCCCGGCTGATAGCCAACCGGTCTCACCAGGAACCCGCCGATCGGCGTGCCGTCGCGGCTCTTGAACGAGATCTCCTCGACGGGGGCGAGCTGGACATCGGCAAGCCATCGATCGTTCTGGCGCGATATCCCCCGCAGCTCTCCGCCTTCGACCGCGAATACTTCGGCTGGCGCTGAGGGCGTGCTCGCAAGCACCGCGACTTTGCCGCCGGGTCCGACGGAGAAATCGCTGACCACTCGGCGTCCCTTGGTCAGCAACTGAACCGAACCCCCAGCCAGGGGGACCCGGGCAACGTTGCTCACCCGATCGTCCTCCAGAAGGAAGAGCAGCGATGCCCCGTCGGCCGACCAGGCCGGTGAGAGCACGTTGCGATCGAGCGCCGGAGTGACGACCCGGGCGGGACCACCGGCAGCCGGTACCACCGCAAGCTTTTGCCCGGCGTAGTAGATCAGCTTCAGCGGACCTCCCTGGACGTAAGCCAGGTATTTGCCATCCGGACTCCAGGCGGGAGCATGTCCGCCCCAATCGGGATCCATGTCGGGACCCTCGAAGGTGGTGAGCTGACGGGGCGAAGCGCCGCGCTGGGCATCTACCACGTAGAGATCCCAGTTGTTGGTGCGGTCGAACTCCGGGCGCCGCTTGCTCACAAAGGCGATCGAGCGCCCGTCGGGAGACCAGGCCGGCGAGAGCTCGTTGTACTGGCCAGGCGTAAGGACCTCGCCCTTTCGGCTCGCGAGATCGAAGAGGTAAAGATGATTCCGGCGAGTGTCGAGGTAGCCGGTCTCGTCCGTCTTGAACTGAAAGCGGTCGATCACAATCGGCCGGGGAGTGCGTTTGGTGGTATCCGGGCTCACCGTTGCCGAGTCAGGGTCGGGATCGCTGGCGATGAGAGCCAGCCGCCTGCCGTCCGGCGACCAGGCATACTCCGACACGCCACCCGGGAGATCCGTGATCCGCTCTGCCTCCCCGCCCGCGCGATCGAGCAGCCACACCTGGTCGACCTCGCGCGGGTCGTCCCGGTCGGAGAGGAATGCCAGATACCTCCCCTCGGGACTCCAACGCGGCGTGTGTTCGCCGGACTTGCTGGTGGTCATCCGCAGGCTT
>DASYVW010000193.1:0-7824 GCA_035936675.1 Gemmatimonadales bacterium | reverse complement strand
GTCGAGCGCGCTGCGGAGGAGCTCGCCTGCCCGCGGAGCGGCGAATTCGATCGTCGGCTTCTGGCGGATGACCTCACCCACTGAGGCCGCCAGCTCGAGCACGTTGCGCTGGATCGAGGTGGCGATATTGAACGCAGGCGCGTCGATGTCCCCGTTCGGCGCGCGTACTTTGCTGGCGAGAACGTTGGCCCGCGCCACGTCTTTGACGAAGACATAGTCACGGGTCTGCCGCCCATCGCCGAACACCACGAGGGGCCGGCCCGCGAGCACCCGCGAGACAAAGATCGACACCACGCCCGCCTCGGACTTGGGATCCTGCCGTGGCCCGAACACATTGGCGTAGCGCATCGCGATACCCTGGAAGCCCCTCAGGGCACCCAGGGCCCGGAGGTAATACTCACCGGCCAGCTTGCTGACACCATATGGTGAGATCGGGGCCTTGGGGGCTGTCTCAGGGGTGGGAATGACCTCAGGATCGCCATAGACCACGCCGCCGCTGCTGGCGAAGATCACCCGCTTGACCCCGCCCTCCCCTGCGCCCTCCAGCAGGTTGATGAAGCCACCCACATTGATGTCGCTGTCGAAAGCGGGCCGCTCCACCGAGACTCGCACGTCGATCTGCGCAGCATGATGGTTCAGCACGTCGAACTTGCCGGTGGCCAGCGTTCGCCTGGCCTCGGGCGACCGGATATCTGCGCGCACCAGGGGCGCTCCCTTGGGGACGTTCGCCTCTTTGCCGCGAGAGAGGTCGTCCAGGACCACGACCTCCCAGCCGTCGCGGAGATACGCCTCGGCGATGTGAGAGCCGATAAACCCAGCACCGCCGGTCACCAGAACCTTGCCGCTCATGCTATACCTGCCGGCATTGAACCTCTCTCGCCATGGTTGAGTCGAAACCACCATCTCGGAACGCCCCGCAATATAGAAGCGAGTGAGGAGGAGGGAACCGTGGCGGGCAGCGGGGCAGCGGGGCAGCGGGGCAGATGCTGTGCATGACAAAGGAGCCAGACCTATTCCGCAGGCTGGCTCCTCGTGTTGTTAGGCCCCGCTGCCCCGCTGCCCCGCTTATTTACGACGGCAGCTTTGCCACCTGAAGAACGTCGGTACCTGCCGGGATGTCGGGTGAGATCACGTTGAGCACCAGGCCCGTGGCCGTCTTGTCTCGCACATGGACGATCTGGAGCGTGGCCATGAGCTCGTTCACGCGGATCGTGCCGTCAGGCAGACGCTTTGGCCGCCGGCGCACCTCGAAGAGGTCTCCCGGGGCGACGCCGTCTTCCCGGCCCTTGTTGATGAAGACGACCATCTGGGGCTCCTTCAGCTCCTGACGCCCCAAGCCGCCGATGAGCGAGCCACGAACTCCATCGGATACCGGCACGGCGCGCCGACCTGCGCCCGCGGTGAAGCTTTCGACCGGCAGCACGCGCTGACCGTTCCGGACCGGTCCATAGGTTGCGACGATGTTGGCGAGATAATGCTCGTCCACCGTCTCGATGACCCGGGCCATCCCCGTTGGAGAGACCACGTCGCCATAGGGCTCGATCTCGCGGCCGACCTGGAGGATGAGCAGGCTGTCGCCGATCTCGTAGGTGGCACCCTTCGGCGCTTCGATGGCGATGGTGGTAAAGGGAAGCGCGTTGGCCCGGTTGTTTTCCGCTTTGATCTGTTGCGGGGTGACCGGTCCGAGTACACGTCCGTACGGCAGATGCTGATTCTCGGTGAGGAAGCCCGACGAATAGAACTCACTGCGCCGGAGCGGGCGATAGGGTTGGTCGGTGTAGGCCTTGAAGATGTCGGCGACGCTGCGCGGCCGCTGGGCGCTGAAGAGCGGCTGCTGCTCGTCCGGTTCCTCGGCCAGGGACGGCTGTTGAGGCCCCCGGGCCAGCGCTTCGCTCGAATCGGGGGTCGCGAGGGTAGAATCGTGACCGGCAGTACTATCGGTGGTTGACGCGGGGACCGGCGTGTCCATAGTGGGGACCGCAGCCACGTTGTCGACCGGAGCAATACGAAGCACCTCGCCCGGGTAAATCCAGTGTGGGTCTTCCACGACATCGGTGTTCTGACGGAAGATGCCGGGCCAGAGGAATGGATCCCTGAGATAGTGCTGGGCGAGATCCCAGAGCGTGTCGCCTTTGCGCACGGTATGGGTCTGGGGGAGCGGCTCCTGAGCCAGTGCCGCGGTTGCAGGCACGGCAACGGTCAGAGCGGCCAACCAACCCAGGGTGCAGGAAAACTTACACGGCATCGGGATCTCCCAGCGGCGTCGCTGTGTGGTATCGGGGACACGGCCGAACGCGAGGTATCGCCCTGGGGAGTCGCAAAATCAACGCCACCTTTAGCATACTTGAATTGCGAGGCGTAACCTACGTAAGTAGCATTAGTTACGCCTTTTCGAAGAGAGCCAATCCCACGGCCTGGAGGTCTGGCGATCGGCGGGAGGACTGGCTTTCTCCCGGTCGGGGATCGGATGATGGGGCAACAGCTCGGAGCCACTGCCCCCACCCGTGATGCCGTTCCGGGCTTCAGAACGGCAGGTCGTCGTCCTCGGCGTCGAGCGCCTCGGGGAAGTCGTCGAAGCCTTCCTTGCCTTTGGCTCCGGCCGCACCCGCCGCGACCTTGCTGGGAGCCGAGAAGGCTTCCGCACCATCTCCGACCTTGCCGGAAAGGAGGATGAGCTCCCGGCCGTTGATCTCGGTGGTGTAGCGGGTCTGGCCCTCGCGATCCTGCCACGAGCGATACTCGATGCTCCCCTCGACGTACACCTTGTCTCCCTTCTTGCAGTAGCGCTCGGCGATGTCGGCAAGATTGGAGAATTTGGTGTTCCAGAATATCACCCGATGCCACTCGGTCTTCTCCTGCTTCTCGCCGGCCTGGTTCTTCCACTGGCGGCTCGTGGCGATCGAGAGCGTGGCGACCCGGGATCCGTTCGTGGTGCTACGCACTTCCGGATCGGCCCCGAGATTCCCGACCAGAATGGCCTTGTTCATACTCCGACTCACATGTACCTCCAGGGTTCGACGTGCGTCCCACACAACTGACTCGCGACTAATATAGGCTGCGGAACTCCGGCTTCAACCAAATTTTCCGACAAGGGTTCCAATTTCACGCAGGTTGCTCGAGCGCCAGCCAGAGCACCAGAGCGTCTTCCTTCGGATTTCGATAATAGGCCGCTCGCTGCCCCACGGGGCGAAAGCCCGAGCTCAGGTAGAGCGCCTGGGCCGAGCGGTTCGATTCGCGGACTTCGAGATACACCTCGTCGACCCGCCGGTTCCGGAACGCCGCGAGCCCGGCCCGAAGCAGCGCCCGGGCCACGCCACGCCGGCGAAGATCAGGTGAGACCGCGAGGTTCAGGATCTCGCCCGTGCCGGCGACCTCGCGACCGATGAGATAGCCGGCAATACCGCGGTTGTTGTGGGCGACCAGGCCGAACGTCCAGGGCGATTCCAACGCTTCCCGGAAACTGCTCTCGCTCCACGGATCGCTGAAGCAGCGGCGCTCGATGGATACGAGCGGTGCCACGTCAGCGAGAACTGCCGACCGAATCCGGTAGGGGGCGTCCATGGGCCATCTCCCAACGCGCCTGTGCTTCTGCCGGACGCCCGTACACTGGTTCCCAGTCATGAGGGGCTTCGACCGGGCTTGCACCACCAGGACGCCCAATCAGGTCCAGGAGGCGTGCGGCGCGGGGGGAGCCCTCCGGTGGTCCGATGACCGGCTGGCCAATCCAGCTCTCGAATGCTGCCAGAATCTCGGGGGGCGCCTCGCCCACGACCAGGGCCGGCTCCAGCCCGCTGACGACGAGGTCGGCCGGCCGGCGCACCGACGGCGCCAGCTCGGTCTCGACTCGATCAGGGAAAAACCGATACGCCGCGGCGTACACCTCTCCGCGCAGTGCGTTGGCCACCGCGAGCACCAGTCCGTCACCCCGCGTCACACCGGCGGCTCGCACCATGAGCGAGGGTGCGGTCCACAGCGGGACCCCACGGGCATGGACCAGCGCCTTCGCGACCGACGCCCCGACGCGGAGACCCGTAAAGCTCCCAGGACCATCACTGAGGGCAATGCCCTCGAGGTCGTCGAGCGACGCACCCGCCAGCCGAAGCAGGCCCTGAAGCGCCGGCAGCAGCGAGGCTGCATGGCGCCGCGCGCCGCTGATGTTCTCTTCCATCGGCACCGCACCGGCAACGCCGAGCGCCACCGAGGCACGGTCCGTGGCCGTATCCAGCGCCAGCCACATCAGAACGACTCCAGGGTGCGGCGCGCCGGATCCGAGAGGTGCGAGAGTCGGAAGCGCCGGCTGGGCGAGGGAAGCCAGGCCCCAGCCCGCTCGGGCCACTCGATGAGGATTGCGTCGCCCTCCGCGACCAGCCCTTCCCAGTCGAGATCCGCAGCCTCGTCTGGAGAACGCAGTCGGAAGCAGTCAAGGTGAAAGATGGGGCCCCGGGCTCCCTGATAGCGGTGAACCAGGGCATAGGTAGGGCTCGTGGCAGGGGCGGTGACGCCCAGTCCGCGCGCGACCGCCTGGATGAACGTCGTCTTCCCCGCTCCGAGGTCGCCCTCGAAGGTAAGCAGCTCTCCCGGCCGGAGCTGCCGGCCGAGCGCCTCGCCTTCGGCATCGAGCTCTTCCTGCGTGAGCGAGCGGGTCATGCGTGACGACGGATTTTGCCCGTGGGACGCCGTACGTCGGGGGCGCCGGCGGCCTTGAGATCATTCAGCTGGTCTCGCAGCATGGCGGCGACCTCGAACTCGAGATTGGCGGCGGCTTCACGCATCTGCCGTTCGAGCGTGGCGATTGCCGCTGCGCGCTTGGCCGGATCATGGAGATCGATCCGCTCATGCAGGGCGGGACGGGGCTCAGGCCGCTCGGTCCTCGCGTCGGCTACGTGCGTGGAAAGCCGGACCTGCTCCATGGACTTCACGATCGATACCGGGGTGATGCCATGGGTCTCATTATACGCCCGTTGAATGGCTCGGCGGCGGTCCATCTCGTCCAGCGCCCGCTGCATCGAGCCGGTGATCCGGTCGGCATAGAGAACCCCCCGGCCGTTGAGGTGCCGGGCTGCCCGGCCGATGGTCTGCACCAGGGACCGATCGGAGCGGAGGAACCCCTCCTGGTCGGCATCGAGAATGGCGACTAGCGAGACCTCCGGCAGGTCGAGTCCTTCCCGCAACAGATTGATGCCGACCAGCACATCGAAGTCGCCCAGGCGAAGTCCGCGGAGAATCTCCATCCGCTCGATCGCGTCGATGTCCGAGTGGAGGTACCGCACCCGGACCCCGGCCTGCTGCAGGTAATCGGTAAGATCCTCCGACATCCGCTTGGTCAAGGTGGTCACCAGCACGCGCTCGCTCAGCACCTCGCGCTTCCGGATCTCGGAGAGCAGATCGTCCACCTGGCCCCGGACCGGACGGACATCGACCTCGGGATCGACCAGTCCCGTGGGCCTGATGATCTGCTCGACGATCGTGCCCTGGGAGAGCCGCAGCTCGAGGTCGCCTGGGGTGGCCGAGAGGTTGATCATTTGGGGCACCAGTCCCATGAACTCGTCGAACTGAAGCGGCCGATTGTCCAGTGCCGACGGCAGGCGGAAGCCGTATTCGACCAGAGTGAGCTTGCGGGCCCGATCGCCATTGAACATGCCGCCGATCTGCGGCAGGCTCGCGTGCGACTCGTCCACCACGACCAGGAAGTCGGGCGGGAAGTAGTCGATCAGACAGGCCGGCCGTTCTCCCTCCCTGCGGCCGGTCAAGTGCCGTGAGTAGTTCTCGATCCCGGCGCAGGTACCTACTTCCAGCAGCATCTCGACGTCGAAGTTGGTGCGCGACTCCAGCCGCTGAGCTTCCAACAGCTTGCCCGCTCCCTTCAGCTCCGCGAGCCGGACGGTCAGCTCCTCCCGGATGGCTTTGACCGCCCGCTCGACGGTGGGGCGCTGGGTGACGAAGTGCTTGGCGGGGTAGATGGCGCACTGGTCGAGCTGGGCGATGGTCTCACCGGTCAGCGGGTTGATCTTGCTGATCCGCTCGACTTCGTCGCCCCAGAGCTCGATCCGGATGGCCTGTTCGGCATACGCCGGAAAGACCTCGATCGAGTCGCCCCGGACCCGGAACGTGCCCTGCTCAAAAGAGACATCGTTCCGGCCGTACTGGATCCGCACCAGCTCCGAGAGAATCGAGTCCCTTCCCCGCTGTTCTCCCCGGCGGACCGTCACCATGAGCTTCCGATACTCGGCCGGATCGCCCAGGCCGTAGATGGCGCTCACGGTGGCCACGATGACCACGTCTTCCCGCTCCATCAGGCTGGACGTGGCCCTCAGCCGAAGGCTCTCGAGGTCCTGATTGATCGAGGCGTCCTTCTCGATGTACACGTCGGTGGCGGGGACGTACGCCTCGGGCTGGTAGTAGTCGTAGTAGGAAACGAAGTACTCGACCGCACTGCGAGGCAGGAACTGGCGGAGCTCGCCATACAGCTGCGCCGCAAGCGTCTTGTTGTGGGACAGGACCAGGGTGGGCTTGCCGTAATTGGCGATGGTATGAGCCAGCGTCATCGTCTTGCCGGAACCGGTGACGCCCAGGAGGGTCTGGTACTTGTCACCCCGGACGAGTCCCTCGGTCAGCTCGCGGATGGCCTTAGGCTGGTCGCCGGCGGGCTCGAACGGGGCGACGACCTCGAAGCGGGGGCTGCTCATCGGGGAAATATATACTGCCGGGATTTCTTCGGGGAGACCTGCCACTCAGCGGGATTCTTCGCTGCGCTCGGAATGACACCTTATCCGAGGCCTGCCATGGCGAGCAGCTTCTTCCACTGCGGTTCTGGCACGGGACTCACCGACAGGCGTGACATCCGTACCAGCCCCAGGTCTGCAAAGAACGGATTGGCCTTGATGGCACTGAGGGAGACCGTCTTGGGCAACCGTTGGCCGACCTCGATGTCCACGACCACGAGCTTGGGATCGTTCCGCTTCGGGTCCTGATAGGGAGCGCTGGTGACCGCAGCGAGGCCGACCAGCTCCTTGCCCTCGCCGGAGTGATAGATGAGCAGCGGATCGCCTGGAGCCATGCTGCGGATGTGCTTCAGGGCAACCGCATTGCTCACGCCGTCCCAGACAGCTTTCCGCTCCCGCTCGAGCTGCTCGAAGGGGTAGACGTCGGCGTCGGTCTTGAGAATCCAACGGTTCAATTCGACGGGGCCTCACGACGCTCGATCTCGGTCACGCCTTTGACCTTGCGCACGGCCTTCATGACCTTGCCGAGGTGGGGCAAATTGTCCACCTCGACGAAGATGGTGCCGAAGACGGACCCGTCCTTGGTGTGCAGGTCGGCGCCGCGGATGTTGGTGCCGGTCTGGCTGATCGCTTCCATGATATCGGCGTAGAGCCCGCGCCGATCCTCGCCCGACACCACCAGCCGGACCGCAAATGCCTCACCCTGGGTCTCCTGCCAGTCGATGTCGACCCGGCGCTCGTCGGCCGACAGGGTGAGCAGGTTGGGGCAGTCCGATCGGTGGATCGAGATTCCCCGGCCTTGCGTTACGTAGCCCACCACGGAGTCGCCGGGGACCGGCTGGCAGCACTGGGCATAGCGGACCATCAGACCGTCCACCCCCTGGATCTTGATACCGCGGCCGAGCCGGATCCGGTCGATGACCCGGCCGAACACGGTGGGCTTGGGCTCCTGGAGCTCATCGGTGGGGAGATCAGGATACAGCGCCCGCATGACCTGGCCGATGGGGACGTCACCCCTGCCGATCGCGATCTCCAGCCCTTCGCCATCAGCCAACGAGAGCGTATCAGCCGCCTTGGCGAGCCGATTGTCGTCGGGCGCCTC
>DASYVW010000192.1:0-1780 GCA_035936675.1 Gemmatimonadales bacterium | reverse complement strand
GGCCAAGCTCACCGGCGTGTCGCTCATGCGTGACGCGCTCTCGATGCTCGATGCCGGGGCTGTGGCCGCGCTCACCTTCAACGATGTCGGCGTCGCGAGCACCCATCCCGGCATCACCGTCGCCACGGCCAAGGGCATCTTCAATCGCCTGGCCGGGGCCAAGCCGGACGTGATCGTTGCCGAGCTGGGCGACGGCATCCTCGGCGAGTACGGCGTCCAGGACATTCTCCACGATCCCGAGCTGATGCGGGTGGGAGCGGCATACATCATGGCGGCCCCGGACCCGGTGGCATGCTGGGGTGCGGCCGAGCTGATGAAACACGAGTTCAGCCTGCCGATTACGGTGATCACCGGGCCCGCAACCGACAACGAGGTCGGGCTGGTCTACATCCAGAGCGGACTCGGGTTGCCGGCGCACAATGCGCGGCGGGATGCGGCTGGGCTGGTCGGCGTGGTGCAGAAGGCGCTGGATGGGTGGCAGGGGAGTCACGAGTCACGAGTCACGAGTCCGGACTCATCTGGCATCGGATCTCATCCGACTCGCGACCCTCAACTCGCGACTCGCGACTCACGACTCACGACTCTCGACTCACGATGAAAGTCGCCGTCGTCGGCGGCTCCGGCTACGCGGCCGGCGAGCTGCTGCGTCTCCTGCTCCAGCACCCCCAGGTAACGGAGTGTGTCGCCACCAGCAGGAGCCAGGCGGGCAAACCGATCGGCGAAGTGCATCCCGCACTCGCTCCCATCACAACGGCGCGCTTTGCGGGAACCGCACCCGGCGAGGTGGCCCGGGGCCGGGATGTCGTGTTCCTCGCCCTCGAGCACGGTGAGTCCTCCCGAGTGGCGGGAGAAGTGTTCGAGGCCGGACCAGGGCTCGTCGTCGATCTCGCAGGCGACTTCCGGGTGCAGGATCTGCGCAGCTACGAGCGACACTACGGGGCTCATTCGGCGCCGGCGCTGGTGTGCCGGTTTCGCTACGGGCTGGCCGATATCGTCGGATCGGCACTGCGGGGTGCGTCCGCCATCGCGGCTCCGGGCTGCTTTGCCACTGCGGCGCAGCTCGCCCTCTATCCGCTCGCGCGGTCGGGTCTCGACGTCACGCCTTCCCTCTTTGCGGTAACCGGCTCGAGCGGCGCCGGCTCCCAGCCCAGGCCGACGACCCACCATCCGGCCAGGGCGCACAATCTATTTGCCTACTCGGTGCTCTCTCACCGGCACGAGGCCGAGATTCTCCAGGGCTGGCGTGAATGGGTCGGCCGTCCCGATGCTGCCGCGAGGCTCCTCGCTCACGCCGGGCCGTTCGTTCGGGGGATCTATCTCACGCTGCACGCGTTCTTGCCCGTCGAGTCCGCCATCACCGAAGGAACGCCGGGCACCGTCGCGGCCCGGTGGTTCCGCGAGGCCTACGCCGGCCGGCCCTTCGTGCGGGTACTCGATACGCCGCCCGAGCTCACCCACGTGGTGGGCACCAACTACGCGCTCATCCATGCAACCGACAGCGCGGACGGTCGCGAGCTGCAGGTCAGCGTCGCGATCGACAATCTGGTGAAGGGCGCGGGAGGCCAGGCGATTCAGGCGATGAACTTGGCGCTCGGTTTGGACGAATGCGCAGGGCTTACTGCGACAGCGGCTTATCCATGCTGAAGCACGAGAAGGATGTCACCCTGACCCGAACTCCGGCCCCCTCGGTCCCCCTCGCTTCGCTCGGGGTCCCTCAGGGTGACAACCCGAGTCGATCCGCGCTCCTGCCGGTGTATGCCCAGTTCCCCGTCCGCCCGGT
>DASYVW010000191.1:0-4212 GCA_035936675.1 Gemmatimonadales bacterium | reverse complement strand
TGCTCGAGCTCCTCGCGGCGGGCGGTGCGGCAGTTCCTGGCGGCCACGCCATCGAGGCCGCGGAGGTTCGGTCTGCCCTCCCCTGGCTCGCTGGGTTGGTTGTGAGCCTCTGGGCCATCGGCAAGCGGAACACCTTGGCCGAAGCCGTAAGGCGATGGAGCTGGGCCGGCGTCGTGACCCTCTGGGCCGGCATGTTGTGGGTCGGGGCCCCGCAATCGGCTAACGGGGGCTCCGGACTGACGTTACATTTTCTCGACGTGGGTCAGGGCGATGGGGCCCTGCTCCGGACGCCGGCCGGCCGGTGGGTTCTGGTCGATGCCGGCCCCAGGAATGATCGGAGTGATGCCGGTCGCCGTGTCGTGGTCCCGTTCCTGGTGAGCCATGGCGCACGGGAGCTCGCAGTGGCCATCGTCTCCCACGCCCATGCCGACCATCTTGGCGGCGTTCCTAGTGTGCTCGACCGGTTTCATGCCGGGATGGTCATCGAGCCCGGCGATCAGGTTGCCGACCCGCTGTACTATGAATTCCTCGATGAGTTGGCCGCTGAATCGATCGCCTGGCACCGCGGGCGCCGGGGTGAGCGGTTCACGCTGGACAGCGTTCGCTTCACGGTTCTGCATCCCTACGAGTGGGCGCGCTGGGGCGAGGACCTGAACGAGGATTCGCTGGTGCTGCTGGTTGAGTACGGCGCCTTTCAGGCACTCTTGGCCGGTGATGCCGGCTTCCCCGCGGAAGCGGAGATGCGGGGACGGGCTGGTGCAGTGGACCTGCTGAAGGTTGGCCATCACGGCAGCCGGGGAAGCACAGGTGACGAGTGGCTCGACTCGCTCCGGCCCAAGGTGGCGGTGATATCGGTGGGGCAGAACACGTATGGGCACCCCGCCGCCGCAACCCTCGGTCGCCTGCTGAGGCATCGGGTAGACGTGTGGCGTACCGATCGAGATGGGCTGGTGACCGTCACGACCGATGGGCAGAGAATGGTGGTGAAGGCTCGGGGGCGCTCGGCCACGTACGACGTTCGGCAGAACAGCGCGACCGGTCAACGGTAGAACGGAGGTTTCTTGCAGACTGCAGTCACGACCATCGAACGCTTCATTCTCGACCAGGAGGACCGTTACCCCGAAGCAACGGGGGAACTTTCCAACCTGCTCTATGACATTGCCCTCGCGTCCAAGATCATCTCCGCGGCAATCCGCCGGGCCGGGCTGGTCAACATTCTTGGCGCCGCCGGGGGCATCAATGTCCAGGGCGAGGAGCAGCAGAAGCTCGATGTCTTTGCTAATGAAACCCTCAAGAACTGCCTGAAACACACCGGGCGCGTGTGCGCAATGGGTTCGGAAGAGGACGTCGACATCATCCCGGTTCCTCCCGAATACCCGGTCGGCAAATACGCAGTCCTCTTCGATCCTCTGGACGGCTCATCCAACATCGACGTCAACTCAGCGGTCGGGACCATCTTCAGCATCTATCGCCGGGTGAGCATGCACGGCAGGGGCACAGCGGCCGACGTGCTGCAGCCGGGGTGCAAGCAGGTGGCGGCCGGCTACATCATGTACGGCTCGAGCACGATGCTGGTCTACACCACCGGTCAGGGCACACACGGCTTCACCCTCGACCCCACCATCGGCGAGTTCCTGCTCTCCCATCCCAGGATCATCACCCCTCGGGTGGGCAAATATTACAGCGTGAACGAGAGCAACTTCGGACGCTGGGACAAGGGGATTCAGGCAGCGGTGAAGGGTCTGAAGGGCGACCCCCCCGTTGAGGTGACGCCGAAGAACAGCCGCTACATGGGTTCCCTCGTCGGCGATTTCCATCGCAATCTCGTGGCCGGCGGCATCTTCCTCTATCCGGCCGACAACAGGAACCCACGGGGGAAGCTCCGGCTGCTGTACGAGGCCAGCCCGATGGCGTTCATTGCCGAGCAGGCCGAAGGCTCCGCCACCGATGGGGTCGAGCGCATCCTCGACATCATGCCGGAATCGCTGCACCAGCGCACGCCGCTGGTGATCGGATCGCGGGAAGACGTCGGCTTCGTCGCCGATACGCTGCGCCGGGTCGCCGCTCGCGCCGGCGGCGCGGTCTCGCAGCCCGCCTTGTGAAGAAGGTCTACGGGCCGGAGGACTGGGGCGGCGACCCCGCCCGAGACCTCGGGCATCCCGGCGAGTTCCCCTTCACCCGCGGTCCTTACCCCAACATGTACACCGCGCGGCTCTGGACCATGCGCCAGTATGCCGGGTTCGGGACGGCCCAGGATACCAACCGGCGCTTCCGCCAGCTACTGGACGCCGGTCAGATGGGGCTCTCGACCGCCTTCGATCTGCCCACCCAGATGGGGTATGACTCCGATCATCCGATGGCACAGGGAGAAGTGGGCCGCGTCGGGGTCGCCATCGACACGGTGGACGATTTGGCCGAGCTGTTCCGCGAGATTCCGCTCGACCGGGTCTCTACGTCGATGACGATCAACGCGACGGCAGCGATCCTGCTCGCGATGTACATCGTGGTTGGTGAAGAGCAGGACATTCCCCGTACGAAGCTCACCGGCACGGTTCAGAACGACGTGCTCAAGGAGTACATCGCGCGGGGGACCTACATCTATCCGGCCGAGCCATCTCTCAGATTGGTGGCGGACATCTTCCGGTTCGTGACCGACGAATCGATGAGCTTCAATCCGATCTCGATCAGCGGCTACCATATGCGAGAGGCGGGAGGGACCGCGGTACAGGAAGTCGGGTTCACTCTCGCCAACGCCCTGGAATACGTCCGGGTAGCCGTCGCGGCCGGTCTGGCCGTAGACAGTTTCGGGCCGCGGCTCTCCTTCTTCTTCGCGAGCCACAACGATCTGTTCGAGGAAACTGCCAAGTTCCGGGCGGCCCGCCGGCTGTGGGCCCGCCTGGTGCGGGAGCGGTTTGGCGCTGGAGACAGCACAGCCCGCATGCGGTTTCACACCCAGACCGGCGGGGTGACGCTCCAGGCCC
This sequence comes from Gemmatimonadales bacterium, assembly GCA_035936675.1. Taxonomy (GTDB): domain Bacteria; phylum Gemmatimonadota; class Gemmatimonadetes; order Gemmatimonadales; family GWC2-71-9; genus CAVVWJ01. The sequence continues at coordinate 1,231 of DASYVW010000191.1, read as the reverse complement.
AGCAGCCGCTGAACAACGTGATCCGGGTAACCCTCCAGGCCCTCGCCGCCGTGCTCGGTGGAACCCAGTCGCTCCACACCAATGGTTACGACGAGGCGCTGGCGCTGCCCACGGCGGAGTCCGCCACACTCGCCCTGCGCACCCAACAGGTGTTGGGATATGAGTCGGGCGTGCCCGAGGTGGTGGATCCGCTCGCGGGCAGCTACTACGTCGAGTCACTGACCGATCAGATCGAGTCGGGTGCTCGGGCGCTGATTGCCGAGGTGGATGCGCTCGGCGGCGCCGCCCGGGCCATCGAGCGAGGGTTCTTTCAGGAAGCCATTGCGCGTAGCGCCTACGAGCTGCAGAAGGCGCAGGAATCGGGTGAGCGAGTCGTGGTCGGGGTGAATCGGTTCACCGATGATTCGCCGCCTATCGCTATTGCCGCACCCGACTTCTCGGCACTCGAGTCCCAGCAACGCGCCAGTCTGGCCGAGACCAGGCGGCGGCGTGATTCCTCAGCGGTGAAGGCGGCACTCGCTGACATCAGAGCCGCCGCCGCCGGTACCGACCGGCTCATGCCGCCGATCATCACTGCCGTCCGGGTACGGACGACCTTGGGCGAGATCAGCGACGCACTCCGCGACGTGTGGGGCACCTATCGTCCGGCCTGATCTTATTCGGATTTTTCACCACGATCTTTGCTTGAACCGTCTGCCGTGGCGCGCTAAGTTTCGTAGCTCATTTCATTTACCCCTAACGAGCCGCCATGCCGACCTATGAATACCGGTGCCCCGACGGGCACGTCTTCGAGAAATTCCAGAAGATGGCCGAGAAGCCGCGCGCCAAGTGTCCAGTGTGCGGCAAGCCCGCCATGCGAATGATTTCCGGTGGTGCCGGTCTGGTGTTCAAGGGAACTGGCTTCTACATCACCGACTACGGCAAGGACGGCAAGGGACCGCGGAAGCCCGAAAGCGAGAGCGCGGCTGAGACCAAGCCTGCATCGGATACCAAGGCCGAGGGCGCCAAGCCCGAAACCAAGGCGGTGTCGAAACCGGACGCAGCTCCTACCAAGCCTGCCTCCCGCCACGGCAAGGGGAAGGCCGCCTCCGAGTGAATGATCGCCTGCGGACCGAGCTGTCGAGGGTAGCCTCGCGGCTCGGTGCCGATGGAATCGAGTTCGTCTTGGAGCGGCCCCGCGACCCGGGTCACGGTGACCTGGCGACCAATCTGCCAATGGTGCTGGCCAAGC
>DASYVW010000190.1:0-1769 GCA_035936675.1 Gemmatimonadales bacterium | reverse complement strand
AAGCTCGAGATCACGGTGCAGCCAAGCCCGTCGGCCCAGAGCGGCGCTCCGTTCAGTCGGCAGCCTGTCATCCAGGTGGCGGACGAACTGGGCAATCCGGCACCCCAGCCCGGTCTGGCGATCACGGCGACGCTCTTGTCGGGTCCAGCCGGAACGCTCCAGCACGCCACCGCGACGACGAATTCCTCGGGTGTGGCTAGCTTCAGCGATCTCTCGCTCTCGGGTCTCATAGGCGACTACAGGTTGTCTTTTAGCGGGCCAACCCTCGCGGGGGTGGCTTCCGACCCGATCTCGGTGGCGGCGGGACCACCCTCCCGGCTCGCGCTGACAGTCCCACCGTCACCAGCCGCCCGAAGCAGGGTGCCGTTCGGCACCCAGCCCTCGATCCAACTCCAGGATGCGAGTGGCAACCCGGTCGCGCAGCCTGGCGTCGAGGTCCGTGCGTCTATTGCATCGGGCGAAGGGACGCTCGGAGGTCAAACCACTGCCCTCACCGACGCCGAGGGCCGCGTTGATTATGCGGATCTTGCTATCGTCGGGAGCCCGGGCGCGCACACCCTCCTGTTCGCCAGCACCAGCCCGGCGAGCGAGGTGGTTTCTGAGACGATCACGCTGCCCAGCGTAGCATTCGTCTCTCTTCTCACTCCTCCACCGAGCACGGTAGTGGTCGGCACTCGCCTGGCCACTGCGGTATTGTGGACGCTCACCGACGCGGCAAGTCAGCCGGTCGCGGACGCTCCGGTCGTGATCTCGGTTTCCCCGGGCGGCGCAGTCGAGCCTGTGGGCGCGAGTGACCCTGATGGCATTGTAAAGCTTTCGTCCTGGACAGTCTCTCAGACGGCGGGGATCCAGTACGTGGATCTCGAGGTGCCGGGCGCGGCGGTCTCCCGCGTCAGTCTCGAAGCGGTACCCGACGCCGCGTTCCGTCTGCAGAAGACCTCCGGCGACAATCAATCGGCTCCGGTGAATGACGATCTGCCTCAACCGCTGGTGGTCCGCGCGGTGGACCAATACGGCAACGGGGTGAGTGGTGTGACCGTCGAGTGGAGGACCTGCGACGGTGTCGGCGATTACAACACGGTCACCGACATCGATGGGTACGCAAGCGCTTTCCAGCCGACAGGTCCATCTCCTGGCCAGTTTTGCGCGATGGGGTCCAGCTCGGGGCTGGCCGACTCGCCGGTACAGTTCTCCTATACCGTCACGTCAGGGGCCGCTCCGGGGAGTCTCTCGCCCAGCGGGCAGCTGCAGGCCAAGCCCCCGACATCCGCGCGCCAGCACCAGCGACCATGAATGGTCTTAGGGCTTGCCCGTGGCTGGTGCCTTGGGTCCTGATCGGAGCCCTCTGCGGCGACCTCGAGGCGCAGTCGGCGCAGCCGTTTTCACTCCAGGCATCGGGGCTCGTCAACGGCGTGTTCGGGGACGTATTCACTGGCCTGCAGGATGGCGTCGGTGCGGAAGCGCAGTTCCGGTACACGCCCGGGGCGCTGTCAGTGGGTGCAGGCTTCCAAATCACGGTCCATGAAGTGAAAGGCCGGATGGAAGACGCACGGCTCTACGGAGGGTTCATCGAGCCGCGCCACCTCATCCACGTGGGGAGCAACACGGCAGCGCCCTACGTTTCGGCGCGGTTCTCGCTGCTGAAGGTCAGCTTTTCCGGCGGCGACCTTTCGCTGTCCTCGACCTTCATACAGCTGAACGGCGGAGGTGGGCTCCTCGTCCGGCTCGGTTCGCGCCTCAATCTCGACGTTGGAGCTACTTACGGGTAC
>DASYVW010000189.1:0-4547 GCA_035936675.1 Gemmatimonadales bacterium | reverse complement strand
TCGCTCGCCGAGGCGCGTGCCGCACTCCGTGGGATTGGAGACCCCAGCGTGAACGCCCTCGATCGCTCGCTGGCGGCCTTCGAGGCCGCCCTTGCCGGAGACACTGGCGCCGCCGGAACTGCGATGGCGAACCTCGAGTGGCAGGAGGCGGCGCTCTCCGCTCCGGATTTCACCCGTCATCCGTATACGATCGCCGTCGATCGACTGGCAGCGGCGCGATGGCTGGCGGCCTCCGGCGATGCCGATCAGGCCCTCCGGCTGCTGACCTGGGTGGACGGTCCCTTCTTTATTCACCCCAGCACAGTGTACAGCCTGATGCTGGCGGGATTGGTCGACTTGGAGCGCGGCCGGATTGAGGAGCAGCGAGGACGCGCCGGTTCGGCCCGGAACTACTACCGCGAATTCCTCAGGCGCCACGACCGACCGGTGATCGGCCACCGCCGGCTGGTGGAAGAGGCGAAGACCGCCATGGTCCGGTTGAGGGGCAGAGGGGATTAAGGACGCCCGGCTCCCAGCCGAAGGCGGCGACGGCAGCTCCGACGTCCACGTCATGCTGCACGTCAACCGCAGGGCGCTCCGGCGAGTTCAGGCCGCGGCCGTGTTGTGGGTGGTCTACGGCGTGCTCATCCACGCGTTCCCGGTGGTGGTGGCGAACTCCATTGTGGCGAGCGTGGCGCTTTACTCGTCGTTCGGGGGCCGCGATGAGGCGGTCGTCTCCCGCAGTTGTGAGCTATGGGCTATGGGGTACGCCTTTTCCACAGAGGCTCATCTGTCGAAGGCCAACGTTGTAGGAGGTCCATCAGGCTGAGGAGTAGCCCATGGCTCATAGCCCACAGCTCATAGCGTCCAGAACTGAGATTCGTAACGACGCCGACGCCTCCTCTTGACGTCTTTGGGACCATCGCCTAACGTAGACTCACTAGCTTTGAGAAAAGCACACCCGGCGAAAGCCGGGGCCGCAAAGCCACGGGTCCTTGCCTCCCCGGCGCCACCAATCCGACGTTAAGAGGGACTACCAAGATCGCCGAGCTGCTCAGGCTAGCTCGGCGATTGCATTTAAGGCATTCACGCATTCTACGGAGTGAGGTGAGGTATGGAAGCACATGTCACTGCCCACTCTCAAGCTGATTGGCTCAGGGAGCGAATGGCACAGGCGGAGGTCCAGCATGGCCAGGAGATCAGGGCAGACCTTCCGGGCATCGCAGTGAAGGCCACGGCCGGCGACTGGTTCATCACACGGCACAAGGGGAGGGGGGAGGTTTTCTTCTGCACCATGGGACCGATCCGGGTGCGGGAGGTGACGATCCCGGGCGATGGGGCAACGCTGCCAGACGACGTCATCATCGAGGGGTTCGAGGTCGCTAGCGCGGGGACCTACGACCTCCTCAATGTCCTGGTCCAGTCAAACGGGAACTTGCGGATCGTCGTGGACGACGCTACGCGCGTGGTACCCGTGGCCAAACGAGAGATCAGTCATAGCGACCTGACATTCGCTTAGAGTAAGAGGCGCCGCTCAAACACGCGACGGCCTTGACGCCCGAAGCGCTGCCTCGCAGAGGCCCCCCAGCGCTGCCAAGGCGACCGATGATTGAGGGTCGAGTTGGCCGCTGGGGTTGGGTTGCCTACACGCCGGTCTGGACGGGGAACCAATGGCATTCGATCGGTACGCCGACAAAGCAGAGTGCCGGCGGCTCCCCCCTTTATCTCTTGAACCGCGCCGCTTCCTCCGAGCCGCCGGTGACGTCGCCCGCGCTGTACGAATGCGCCCCGGCCCCCGCGAGCTGGCCGCCGGCGACAATCAAGTATTCCTCGCGAATGGGACGCTCCTCGAACCAGCATTCCAGAATCTCGCGCACGCCGGCTGCATAGCGCGCTTGGGCTGACAGGCTCGTCCCGGACACATGCGGTGTCATCCCGTGGTGCGGCATGGTCCGCCAGGGGTGATCCTTCGGGGCCGGCTGCGGAAACCAGACGTCGCCTGCGTACCCGGCGAGCTGCCCGCTCTCGAGCGCCCGCACGACCGCGTCGCGGTCGCAAATCTTGCCGCGCGCCGTATTCACCAGATAGGCGCCCCGCTTCATCTGGGCGATCAGCGCGTCATTGAACAGATGCTCGGTCTCCGGATGCAGCGGGGTGTTGATCGTGACCACATCACAGACCCGCACCAGCGCCTCGGCGGTCGGGTGGAAGGTCACGTTCAGCTCTTGTTCGACATTGGCCGGCAGCCGATGTCGATCGGTGTAGTGCAACTTGACGTCGAAGGGCTTGAGCCGGCGCAGGACCGCCGTGCCAATACGTCCGGCGCCTACCGTGCCGACCGCCATCCCTTCCAGATCGTAAGAGCGGGACACGCAGTCGGCGATGTTCCAGCCGCCCTTGACCACCCACTGATACGACGGGATGTAGTTGCGCACCAGCGATAGGATCATCATGACAACGTGCTCAGCTACGCTGATGCTGTTGCAATAAGTGACCTCGGCGACGGTCATTCCTCGCTCGATGGCGGCCTGGAGATCGACGTGATCGGACCCGATCCCCGCCGTGATCGCGAGCTTGAGTTTCGGTGCCTTGGCGATGCGCTCCCGGGTCAGGTAGGCCGGCCAGAAGGGCTGTGAGATCACGATCTCCGCATCCGGCAGCTCGCGCTCGAAGACCGAGTTCGGGCCGTCCTTGTCGGCGGTCACGACCAGCGTGTGGCCCTGGGCTTCGAGACACTTGCGCAGCCCGAGTTCGCCGGAGACGCAGCCGAGCAGTTGCCCCGGCGTGAAGTCGATGGCTTTGGGCGTGGGGAGCGTCTGGCCTCCGGGATAGCGTTCGAGCTTCGGGATGTCGTCGCGTGCGTAGGTTTTCGGATACCCGGTGACGGGATCGTCGTAGAGTACACAGAGGACCTTTGCCATTGCCAAGCCCTCCAATGGGGAGTGTGAGCGTCGAGGTGATCGGCGGCGCGCCGCCCGGCCGGCGGTGTGCCACCGCCCTAAGAGGACAGCCTCGACCCGCTCGAGCAACCTGTCGATGGCCGTGCGCCTCAGCCGGCACCCTGCTCGATAGAGTTCAGCGCGTCCTTGACGGCCTCGGCGCGTGCCTTGAGCGGGTCTTGGAAGACCTTGCTCAGGGCTCGATGGACGACGTACACGGGCTCGCCGGCGTACAGATCGGCCTGCTCATGCACGAGCCACCGATGCTTCCTGGCATCGGCTCGATACCCCTGGCTCACGCGATCAACAACGTGCTTCCGCTCGCCGACAGCGGGCCACAGGTCGGCGGACGTCCCCCGCAGACGATCGTCCAGTCGGCGGCGCAACTCCAGTCTTGTCACGGCTCACTCCTGGTGACCCTTACGATCACGACTTCCTCCTCCCCCATGGTCGAGGTGAGAGCCGCGCCGGGGCCCTGCCGGCGCGGCTCCTCGAGCTCACTTGAACGCGAGCACCAAGCCGGCGACCTCCTCGGCCAGTACGGCCGTCTCGGGGATTGTCATTCCTTCCTCGGAGAGTCGCTGCAGCTCGGCGTCGAGGGTCTGCCGATCTCGAGCGTACTCCGGCAACTGCATCGTGCCGCAGCAGCCTGAGCGGTCCTGGGAGCCCACCACCGACGGGTGTTGGGGATCCGCTGAGACGAGGTCGGCCTCGTCCTCTTTCCGACTGGCAAATCCGGCATCCCGCCAGTCAAGGGTACCCCGAGCCAGCGCGAGCGGAGCCTCGGTGGCGATCACCTCGCGAACCGCAAACCGCTCGTAGATGAACGTGCGATAGATCCGTAGGTCGTTCTGCTCCTTGGACACCTTCAGCATCTGGTTTACCACGTCAACATACATCGCGCCGGTGTCGGGCGCCCCGATCAGGGCACTCACAAGGAGTCGGCACAGGTACTGGCTGACTTCGACCAGAACCAGCGCGGGATCCTTGGTCTTGCTCTGACGAATCCGCTCGAATCTGAAGATGTCGGCCAAGATGTCGTAGATGGCGCCGGTGAAGACCTGCGAGATCTCGTGCACCTCGTTGCTCACCTGGCTCAGCTTCAGGTCGTTGTCGGCGTTGAGAAGGCCTTCTGGCCTCCCCAAGGCGGCGCCGAACTGCTCCGCGAGGGCGGCCAGGAAGTTCTTCTTGTGGAGATCAGCCTTCGTCATGGCGATCATGGCCTCAGCCTGGTCCAGTTGCGCGAGCGCCAGGAAGATCGCCGTGAGGTCACCGAACGACTCGTGGAGACCTGCGCTCTGCGGCGGATTGTTGATCCCCAGCCAGCCGGGCTTGAGGCCGTCGAGAATCGCATGGCCGGTTTGGTGAGCCACGATATCGACGGAGCGGCACGTGAACAGCGGCTGGGAAACACCGGTTGGCGTGAAGAGGAAGAACTTCAACGCCTTCTGGCCACGGCTGTAGTAGGCGTTCGGGGTCACCCCCGCACGGGGATAGGCCGTCAGCACGTCCGTGTTACCGCCGACGTTCCAAGCCCAGGGGACCGCGATTCCTCCCCGCGCCCGCTCGAACATGGTCACCGTTTGCCGGACGATGGCGAACGTGTGAGCGCAGTCGCCTTCGGGTCTG
>DASYVW010000188.1:0-4834 GCA_035936675.1 Gemmatimonadales bacterium | reverse complement strand
CGGGGCGAGTGCCGCGGCCCAGCGTGACCACGGGCTCATGTTCCACCAGGAGCAGCAAGTCCTCGTTCAGCTCACCTTGAATCCGCTGGCGGCAGAGCGTCCGCTGCAGGTCGAGAACCTCACCATAGGCGCGGCGGCCGAGGTCCTGGACCAGTAGCCGCTGTGTCATGGGCTCGTTCCGACCCGTCGGGCTCGCCTTGCCAGCAGGGCCGCTGCCACCGTGCATATGGCCATGAGGGCGAGCAGGCCGCTCCTTCCGAGGAATTGATGCACCGGGATGCAGATCAGCATGAGGAGGACAGTGGCGAACCCGGAGACGATCGCCAGGCCACCACGGCGATAGGTAGACTCGATGGGCCCCAGCAGCCACCAGGCCATGCCGGCCGCGGCCAGCACACCGCCGAGCGTGCCGCCGAACAGGAGATACAACGCGGGGTTCAGGCCGGCGGACTGGCCCGATCGGAGGGCATCAACGCCGAGCACCGTCGCCGTGATGACCACCAGTCCGATCGAAACCGCGGATGCTCCGACGGCCGCAACGAAGCCAAATGTGCCGCTCATCTCAGATATGCATCACCCGGCCCATCGAGTCGAGCGCTGCCTCGGCGATCGCCTCAGAGAGCGTCGGATGGGCGTGGATGGCGAGATCGACCTCTTCCACTGTGTACTCGTTCTCCCGAGCCACGGTCAGCTCGTGGATGATCTCCGAGGCGTGGCTGCCCACGATGTGGGCCCCGAGGATCTCGCCGTATTTCTTGTCGCGAATGATCTTGACGAACCCCTCGGTCTCGTTGGAAGTGCGGGCCCGACCGTTGGCACTGAAGGGAAAGCGGCCGACCTGATAGTCCAGCTTCCGCTCCTTGGCCTGCTCCTCGGTCATGCCGATGCTGGCGACCTCGGGGTGGCAGTAGGTGACGCTGGGGACGTTGTCATATTTGATCGGCTGGGGGTGGTGCCCCGCGACGATCTCCGCGACGACCACTCCCTCCCGGTATCCCTTGTGCGCCAGCATCGGCGGGCCGGCCACGTCCCCGATGGCGTAGACCCCGGGTGCCGTCGTCTCCAGGGTCGCCGGATTCACCTTGATGAATCCGCGATCGGTGAGCTGCACGCCGACTTCCTGCAATCCCAGTTCCTCGGTGTTGACCGCGCGGCCCGCGGCCATGAGGACCTTGTCGGCCTCGACCGTGTCGTTCTTCCCGCCCGATTCGACCTCGAGTGAAACCTTGTCCTTCTTGACCGTAGCCTTCTTCACCTTGGTGCCGGCGTAGATCGTGATGCCTCGCTTCTTGTAGCTCTTCGTCAGTGTGTCCGACGACTCCGCGTCCTCCAGCGGCAGGATCCGAGGCAGGGCCTCGATCAGCGTCACCTTGCTGCCGAACGCGTGAAAGATGTCGGCAAACTCGCAGCCGACGGCGCCCGCACCGACGATGGCGAGCGTAGCCGGGATCTGCTCCAGAAAGAGTGCTTCGTCGGAGCTGATCACGGTCGTCTTGTTGATCTCGAGGCCAATCTGCGGAATGCCCTTGACTCGAGATCCGCTGGCGATCACGACCGCCTTCCGCGCCTGGTACTCATCCTTGCCAACCCGCACCACCCGATTCTTGGCCAGGACGCCGGTTCCCTTGATGACGGTGATCTTGTGCTTCTTCATCAGGAACTCGACGCCCCTGGAGTTCTGCTCCGAGACCTTGCGCGAGCGCCGCATGGCGACGCCGTAATCGGTCTTGACGCTGCCGACGTCCACCCCGAGCTCCTTGGCGTCGTGGGACAGGAGATTGGCGACGTAGGCGCTGTGCAGCAGTGCCTTGGTTGGAATGCAGCCGATGTTCACGCAAACCCCGCCGAGCTTGTCTCGCTCGACCACGGCGGTGGCGAGCCCGAGCTGCGCGGCGCGGATGGCGCAGACGTAGCCGGCAGGCCCGCCGCCCACGATGATCACGTCGAATGCGTTCGCCACGGTTTCCTCATGGTTGAAAAGCGCTTTCCCTACCAGACAAGCGCCAGCGGATTCTCCAGCATCGTTTTCAAGGTCTTCAGGAACTGGGCGCCCGTGGCTCCGTCGATGACCCGGTGATCGCACGACATTGTCAGCCGCAGCCGCCGCCGTACCGCCACGACCCCTTCGTGCGCCACCGGCTTCTCCGCGATCCGGCCCACTGCCAGGATGCCGGCCTCGGGCGGGTTGATCACCGCGGTGAATTCATCGATATCCAGCATGCCCAGGTTGGAGATGGAAAACGTGGCGCCGGTGTACTCCTCGGGCTTGAGCCGCCGCTCCCGTGCCCGGCCGGCCAGGTCACGCGCCTCGACTGCGATCTGACGCAAGGTCTTCTCATCGGCGTACCGGATCACTGGCGTGATCAGCCCGTCCTCCACCGCCACCGCCATCCCGACATGCACCTCGTTCCAGTAGCGAATGTGATCGTCCTGCCACCACGCGTTGCAGGCCGGGTGCTGCCGCAGCGCCATCGCAACCGACTTAATGATGATGTCGTTGAACGAGACCTTAGGCTCCGCGCTGAGCGCCGCCCGGGCCTCCCAGGCCCGCTCCATGTCCACCTCGGTGGTGAGGTAGAAGGTGGGCACCGGGCCGATCGACTGGGCCAGCCGCCTGGCGATGGTCTTCCGGATCTGGGTGAGGGGGACGTCTGTATATGGCAGGGTGGCGGGGTGGGTGCCCTCAGGGCGGGTGGGCCGCGGGGCCGTGATAGTCGGAAGCCCCCCCGAACGCGCCGGAGCCACTGAGGCAGCCCGGCCAGCGGTCTCGAGATCTCGGGCCACGACCCGGCCTTCCGGGCCCGATCCGGTTACCGCTACCAAATCAACACCTCGCTCCGCCGCGATGCGTCGAGCGAGTGGCGAGGCCTTCACCCTCGACGGCGTGGCCTTCGCCCCATTGTCTTCGCGCACTGACGGCTTTTCTGAAGGACGCCGTTCCTCAGTCGCGGCCACGGTTGATGGCGCCGAGGGCGCGGAGGCTGGTCCCTGCGTTGGCTGGTACTCCTTGCTCCCCCGCTGCGCCGCTGCCCCGCCGCCCGTCTGCCCCGGCTCCCCGCCTACGTCCTCTCCCGGCTCGCCAATGACCGCCACCGGCTCCGACACCGGCACAGTGGCCCCGGCTTCGACGATGTGCTTGAGCATCGTGCCTCCGATCCGGGCCACGAGCTCCATCACCGCCTTGTCGGTCTCGATTTCGGCAAGCACGTCGCCGACGGCGACAGGATCGCCCTCCTGCTTCTTCCATTCAACCAGACGCCCTTCCTCCATGGTGGGGGAGAGGGCCTCCATTACGACTTTCGTGGTCATGCGCTGTTCCGATACAAGACCTGATTCACCGCGCTGACGACTTTTCCCGGATCGGCCTTGGCCGCCTTCTCCAGCTGCTTGTTGTAGGGCATCGGGACGTCGGCGCCGGTCACCCGGATGATGGGAGCATCGAGCTCGTCGAATGCTTCCCGCTGAATCGTGTCTACCACCTGGGCACCCACACCGGCGAACGGCCAGCCTTCCTCCACCACGACGCAACGGTGTGTCTTAGCCACCGAGTTGAGCACCGCGCCGGTGTCGAGCGGCCGGATGGTGCGGAGATCGAGCACCTCGGCGTTCACCCCGTCCTTGGCGAGCTGCTCGGCCGCCTTGAGGGCGACCGATACCGTCTTCGAGTGGCAGACGATCGTCACGTCGCTGCCCTGGCGCTTGAGATCCGCTAGCCCGATGGGGACCACGTGCTCGCCCTCCGGGACCTCCCCCTTGGTGTTGTAGAGCATCTCGCCTTCAATGAAGATCACCGGGTTGTCGTCCCGGATCGCGCTCTTGAGCAGCCCCTTGGCGTCGGCCGGCGTTGCCGGCATCACGACTTTGAGCCCCGGGATGTGGGCATACCAGCTCTCGAAAGCCTGGGAGTGCTGTGCCGCCAGCTGAAGTGCGGAGCCGCCGGGCCCACGGAACACTGCCGGCACGCCGACCTGGCCATTAGACATGTAGCGCATCTTGGCGGCGGAGTTAATCAGCTGGTCCACGGCGAGCAGGGCAAAGTTCCAGGTCATGAACTCGATGACCGGCCGGAGTCCCACCATGGCGGCGCCGACACCAACGCCGGCGAAGCCGAGCTCGGTGATCGGCGTGTCCACCACCCGCATGGGACCGAACTCGTCGAGCAGTCCGCGGCTGACCTTGTAGGCGCCCTGGTAGACCCCGACCTCCTCTCCCATGAGGAAGACGGACGGATCCCGCTGCATCTCCTCACGGAGTGCCTGGTTGAGGGCGTCGCGGTAGGTGACCACCGCCATCAAAACCGCCTCTCCAATGGGACAGCTTTATGGATTCGCGTAGACATCGGCAAACAATGCCTCCGGCTCCGGATCCGGCGCCTGGTCGGCGAACTGGTATGCGTCTTCCACCTCTTCCACCACACTCTTGTCCATCGCCCGCAGGGACGCCTCGTCCATCATGCCGTCGGCGATGAGCCGCTGGGACCAGACCGAGATCGGGTCCCGCTTTCGCTGATCCTCCACCTCTTCGCGGGTGCGGTAGTGGCCGTGGATCGGATCGGACATCGAGTGGCCCATGAAGCGGTAGGTGCGCACCTCGAGCAGGGTGGGGAGCTTCTCGTTTCTCGCGCGCTGGACTGCGCGTTCCATTGCCGAGTTCATGATGAGCACGTCCTGGCCGTCCACCACCTCGTTGGCCATGTCGTAGGAACAGGCCCGCTCCGAGATGTCGTAGAGCGCGCTGGCCCGCTCGAGCGCGGTCCCCATGCCGTACCGGTTGTTCTCGCAGAGATAGACCGCCGGCAGCTTCCACAGCGCGGCCATGTTGAGGGCCTCGTGGA
>DASYVW010000187.1:0-5054 GCA_035936675.1 Gemmatimonadales bacterium | reverse complement strand
AGCCGGAAAACATCCTGCTTACCGGGTCTCCGGCACACGGCTCGGCCGGTGCCTACCACGCCCTGGTCGCCGACTTCGGGATCGCCCGAGCACTCTCGCCCGGCTCGGACGAGCAGCTCACCGAGACCGGGTTCAGCCTGGGTACCCCGCAGTACATGAGTCCGGAGCAGGCCTTGGCCCAGCGCGACCTGGATCCGCGCACCGATGTCTACTCCCTCGGCTGCGTGCTCTACGAGATGCTCACCGGCGAGCCACCCTACACCGGACCGACGCCCCAGGCGGTGCTGGCCAAACGACTGAGCGAGCCGGTCCCTCACCTGAGCACCAGCCGGGATGTGTCTCCCGCTATCGAGCGCGCGGTGACCAAGGCGCTGGCCCGGTCTCCCGCAGACCGTTTCGCCACCGCAGCCGAGCTGGCCGATGCGCTGCAGAGGGATCGAATGAGCGTTGCACCGAACTCCCGCAAGCTCACCGCGCGACCGGCCGTACTCGGCGCCGCGCTCCTCCTCCTGGCAGTCGTTGGGTACGTCGCCCTCCTTCGGGTGAAGCCCGGGGGAGGCGCTCCGCTGGCCTCTGCCGCGGTACTCCCTTTCGTGGACCTGAGTCCGCAGAAGGATCAGGAGTACTTCAGCGACGGGCTCACCGAGGAGCTCATTACTTCGATGAGCCAAGTGCCGGGGCTCCGGGTAGCGGCCCGGACCTCCTCGTTCCAGTTCAAGGGGCAGAACCCCGATGTGCACGAGGTCGGCCGGAAGCTCGATGTCGGCGCCGTGTTGGAGGGGAGCGTGCGGAAGAGCGGGAACCGGCTCCGGGTCAGCACCCAGCTCATCAGCGTGAAGGACGGGTACCAGCTCTGGTCCGAATCCTACGATCGTGACCTGGCCGATGTCTTTGCCGTGCAGGAGGACATTGCTCGAGCCATCGTCGCCGCTCTTCGGGTGCGACTCGCTCCCGCACGCGACTCGGCTCTGGCCGCCCGCCCCACCGGCGACCTGCAAGCGTACGACCTGTATCTCAAAGGGCGGTTTGCCTGGAACCAGCGGACCGGTCCTGCCTTGAAGGAGGCGGTGCGGTACCTGGAACAGGCCGTGGCCCGCGACTCGACCTTTGCCCGCGCCTGGGCCGGACTGGCCGACGCTTACCTTCTCGTTGTTCCGTATGCGGGCGGCTCACCCGCCGACACCTGGAGGAAGGCCCAGGCTGCCACGAGAAAGGCGTTGGCGCTCGACAGCACGTCGGCGGAGGCGTACACCTCCCTCGCCTACGGAAACATGATTTACGAGTGGGACTGGTCAGTGGCAGAAGAGAACTTCCAGCGCGCAATAAGAGCCGATCCCAGTTACGCAACCGGCCACCACTGGTATGGGGACTTCCTGGCCGGGCGCGGCCGGCTGGACGAGAGCCTGCGGGAGATGCGCCGGGCCCACGAGCTGGATCCGCTGTCGCGTCAGATCGGGACCGAGCTGGGGTGGGTGTACTACCTCATGCGCCGGAGTGACGAGGCAGCGGCTCAGATCCGCCAGGTTCTCGACCTGGACCCGAACTACGCGCAGGCCCACATGCGGCTTGGGCTGGTGCAGATCCAGCAGCACCGCTATCCCGATGCGGTTGCTTCCTTCAAGCGTTCGATAGAACTGAACGCGTTTTACCCGCTGTCTGTGGGGGGGTTGGCATTCGCATACGCCGCGTCCGGAAACCGCTCGGCGGCGCTCGGATTGCTGAAGGAGCTGAAGCGCCGGTCGGGGAAGGAGCTCGTCCCGCCGGTCACCATTGCCTTTGCCTACGCTGGTCTCGGCGACGTGGCTCACGCGATCGAATGGCTGAACCGCGGCATCGACCAGCGGGACATCTACATACCGGAAAATTTCTTCGACCCAATGCTGGATCCGCTCCGGAAGGATCCGCGGTTCGGCCGGGTGTTGACGCGGATGGGTCTCTAGGGAACCTTACGCGGTGCCCTATCTCCATAACCTCTGATCCGGAGTGCCCATGGTATCCCTCGGCTCCCTCTGGCTCCCCATCGTCCTCTCGGCCGTTCTGGTCTTCATCACTAGCGCCATCATCCACATGGTGCTCAAGTACCACAATCGCGATTACCGCCAACTGCCCAACGAGGACGCCGTCCGCGCCGCCCTCCGGGCCGGCAATCCGCCGCCTGGTCAGTACATGATCCCCTGGTGCACCGACATGAAGGAGATGGCGAAGCCCGAGGTCAAACAGAAGTACATCGAAGGACCCATCGGCGTGCTGAACCTCCTGCGCCCGGGGCTGCCCAACATGGGTAAGAACCTGTCCCAATGGTTCGTCCTCACCCTGGTGGTTTCCTTCTTCATCGCCTACGCCGTTGCGCGAGCGATCCCCCCAGGTGCGCGGTACCTGGACGTGTTCTGCGTCGTCGGCCCGATCGGCTTCCTGGCGTACGGCACGGGGCAGTTCGTGGACGCCGTCTGGATGGGGACGCCCTGGCCGGTGGCGTTGAAGTCGGGTTTCGACGCGCTGCTGTACGGGATGGTCACGGCGGGAACGTTCGGGTGGCTGTGGCCGAGGTGAGTCGCCGTTTCACTCAGCACCAACATCTCGCGCCGTTTGGCCGGACAGCTATACTATCTCCTTAGAGGAGAGCGTTCGGCTCGGACCGAGGAGGCCACGTGCGTCGCAGTCTGGTTCTGATCGCCGGTGGGGCGGCACTGATGCTCGCCTGCAGCGACGGCGGAACCGGCCCCGCGGCCGATAACGAAGGCCGTCGAGTCGCCGCGCAATTCGATCGTCTCGCCGATTCGGTCGATGCCGGCGGCTACTCTCCCGCCGCCGAAGCACTGCGGCATGCGGCCGAGATCGCCCGGCTCACCGGACACGCCTCGCCGGTCAGTCTCACCATCGACGGTGCCACGCGGAACTTCCTCGCGGTCGCCGAGCAGATCGACTTCCCCAATCTCGAGTGCAGCTGGCCCTCCGATAGCGGCTCGATCCAGCCCGGAGATACCATTGTCGTGCCTCCGGCCGACAGTACCGGCGTAGTCCCGCCCGATGGCGGGGGCGGCGGGGTCATGCCTCCCGACACCAGCGTCGTCCTGCCCCCGCCAGGGGAGCCCCCGCCCCCGCCCGAGTGCCACGTCGTGGGCACGTACTCCATGCGCACGCTGATCGCCTGGGAGCCGGAGCACATGGCGGAGGTCGTGCGGATCGTCGCGGATGTGGGGAGCAACGCAGTGGCGCCGGGCGTGCCGGATGTGATGACCGGATTGCCGAGCACCGTTGCCGGCGATCCCTCGGGTCCACCCACTGCCCCGCCGGACAGCGCTCCGGGCGGGGGCGGCGGCGGAGTCGGCGGCTATCCCGGGTTCATGGGCGAGTATCTGGTGCGCGACGTGGGAAGCTGGTGGGCGTTCGAAGGCAATCAGTCGAATGATCTCGTCAGCGCAGTCGGCGCCTGCACCCAGGATCGGGCGACGTTCGACTGGGCCGAGTTCAGCTGCGAGGCGGCGAGCTTCCGGTTCGAGTTCGGGATGACGGTGGAGCCGCTCCGCTACGGGCGGCTCACCGGGGCCGCCGATCCACCGACCAGTCCGGAGGGGAACCACACGCTCTCGCTCGGCTCGAGCAGCGTGGACGGGGTGCGGCTGGAGGTGGTCGCCTGGACACCGCCGCCGCTGCCACCGGAGCCGGGACCGGGCCCGGACCCGGTGCCGGTCGATTCCGGCGTGGTGCGGTTGTCATTCCGACCCTGACATCGATCAGGCGTTATTCTCGGTCTGCCGCCGCTCCGCCAGCAGCTGCTCAGTAAAATCCAGGCGTTGCTCCAGCTCACTCACCCGGGTCTCCAACGCGTCGATGTAGTCCTGCCCATCCTTGCGGCTTCGCGCCGGCACGCTGGGGTGGGTCACCGGAGCATCGTACCGCTCTCTCGAGTACCAGCCCGGGGCATACCCTCGCGGCCCCACCGCTGCAAAGTACCCCCACCGACGAAAGGCCCTGAAGGCGAACCAGGCCACCGCCAGCCAGAACACCAATCCGAAGAAGCCCATCGTTCCTCCCTTTATGATGCCTGCCCCGCCGTCCACGCCTGCTCGATCTCGTCCGCGGCTTTACGCAGAATCTCCGCGACCCGTTTCAGCGCCGGATCCTCCGGCCCTCGCCGCCAGGCTCTCTTGAACGTGACCCCCGCGAGGTGCACGAAGGCGCCCTGGAGCTCGCCGATCCCGCCGCCGGTGAAGTCGCGCACGGTCTCCCGTACCCGATCGAGAATGTCGTCCAGCAAGCCGCGATTCTCCTCGAGATAACGCTCCCCCTCGGGCGTCACGTGATAAACCTTCTTGCCGTCAGACTCGTCCGCCTTGATGTAGCCCTCGTCTTCCAGCAGTTGAAGCGTCGGGTAGACCGTGCCGGCCGAAGGGGTGTAGTAGCCGCCCAGCTTCTCCTCGAGCCCCTTGATCACCTCGTACCCGTGGCGGGGCTTTTCCTTGAGCAGGCGGAGGATCACGAACTTCACCTCGCCCGACTCGAACATCTGGGTCCGGCGCCGCGGGCCTTTACCTTTGGCCTGCCAAGCACCGGCCCACCAGCGGCCACCGAAGGGGAATCCAGGGCCGAAGCCCCAGTCATCACGTGGGTTACACATTTTGAAGCCTCCGTTAGTGCTTACGCTATTCCGTACGAACCTACGTACGATATATCGTACGCAACAACGGGGGATTCGTCAATGGGCTAATGCGATCCGGTGGGTTCACCGCGAGTTTGCTTCGGGGCTGCGCCCCTCGCAATGACTCCAGTGTGCGTCCCGCCCCGCACCGGTCGTCCTGAAGCAGATGCGGCACACATCTCTCGTGCCTGGATCATCCAACCCTGAAGGAATGGCCATGGCTCGGATCCGAATCACGCTGCTCACGTTGTCGCTCGGCCTAGCCGGCGCGTGCGGCAGCTACAGCGCTCCCACGAACTCGCAGAACCCACCTCCGCCCATGGTTCAGGTGAACGACATCAACGTCGTCATCGGTGCCTCGGGACTCACCACGACGGCGTTCAGCCCCAACCCCAAGGTGGTGTCACTGGGCGGC
>DASYVW010000186.1:0-4305 GCA_035936675.1 Gemmatimonadales bacterium | reverse complement strand
CCGCAAATGAGCGTGACTCCCAGCTTTCGGAGCTTTGTCCTGGAGCAGCTCGGGCGAACTACGCCGGGGATCCGAGCGCGCAGTATGTTCGGTGGCGTAGGGATCTACGCGGCCGAGCTGTTCTTTGCGCTGCTGGATGACGACACGTTGTACTTCAAGGTGGATGACGCGACGCGGCCACAGTTCGAGGAGCGGGGCATGACGCCGTTCCGCCCCTATGGAGAAGACGGCGAGGTCATGGGGTACTATGAGGTGCCTGCAGATGTCCTCGAGGATCCGGAGGCGCTCGGATCTTGGGTAGAGGCGGCCATTGCGGTGGCACGACGGGCCAAAGGCCACCGCAGCTGACTATGGAGGCGATTCCGTGAAAGCCTATGTGATGACCAGCGGCGCGATTTTCGGGCTGATCACCCTGGCGCATGTCTGGCGCGTCTTCGAAGAGGGCCCGCGGCTGGCGACCGAGCCCTGGTACGTTCTTATCACCCTTGCGGCAGCCGCGTTATGTCTGTGGGCTTGGAGGGTGCTTCGCGCTCTGAGGCGGGCTTGAGGATCCCAGACGCATGAGCGTCGCCGAGCTGGCGGCCCAACTCGCCGAGATCGGGCGCGACTGTTACGCCCGCGGCTGGGCGCTGGGCACGAGCGGCAACTTCAGCGCAGTGGTGAATCGCGACCCCTTGCGTCTCGCTATCACGACCAGCGGAGTGGACAAGGGCACCCTCACCGTCGGCGACATCGTCGAGATCGACGAGCACGGCAAGGTCGTGGCGGGATCGGGCCGACCCTCCGCGGAGGCGAGTCTCCACCTCGCGATCGCGCGGGCCCGCGGAGCCGGCGCGGTGTTGCATACCCACTCGATTTGGAGCACAATTCTTTCGGATGCCGCCAAAGAGGATGGCCTGGCCCTTGAAGGGTACGAAATGCTGAAGGGTCTGGACGGCGTGGGCACGCACGAGCACCGCGAATGGCTGCCCATTCTCGACAACACCCAGGATTGGGCCGCCGCGGTGCCCGAGGTCGAGGCGATGCTGGCCGAGCAACCGAACGCGCACGGATTCCTGATCCGCCGGCATGGGCTCTACACCTGGGGCGGGGACCTGGCCGCTGCGAGGCGCCAAGTGGAGATTCTGGAGTTTTTGTTCGAAGTAATGGGGCGAAAGCGAGGCACGACATGGCAACCGTGAGAATCCCCGACGAGCAGCGCACCCTGACCGATCAGGACGAGGTGACGCGCTACCTGGCCACTCTGGGCATCGACTACGAACGCTGGCCGGGCGGTGAGCGGGTGCCGCAGCAGGCGGCGGCCGAGGAAGTGCTCGCCGCGTATGCGCCGGAGATCGAGCAGCTCAAGGCGAGCGGCGGCTACGTCACGGCCGACGTCATCGATGTGACGGCCCAGACGCCCAACCTCGAGGTCATGCTGGACAAGTTCCGGACGGAACACTGGCACGACGAGGATGAGGTGCGCTTCATCGTTCGCGGGCGGGGCCTGTTTCACGTGCACCCCAAGGAAGGCGCCCCGGTCATCGCGATCGAGGTCGAAGCGGGTGACTTGATCCGAGTGCCGCGGGGCACGTGGCATTGGTTCGATCTGTGCGGCGATCGGGACATCCGGGCCATCCGGCTTTTCCAGGATAAATCGGGCTGGACGCCGCACTACACGGAAAGCGGCGCCGACCGGGGCTACCAGCCCCTCTGCATGGGTCCCGCGTACATTCCGCTCCGGACCGCGTCGCGCTGAAGGGCGTCGGCGCCGTCCTTCTGGACATCGAGGGGACGACGACGCCCATCGCATTCGTCCACCAAACGCTGTTCGGCTATGCGCGCGCCCGGGTGAGTGGGTTCCTCGAGCAACACTGGAATGATCCCGAGGTCCGCGCCGACGTCGCGGGACTCGAGGCCGAGCAGGCCGATGACGTCGCTGCGGTCGTGGGCCACGTGCACTGGTTGATGGATCAGGATCGGAAGTCCACGGGGCTCAAGTCCCTGCAAGGCAAGATCTGGGAGGAGGGGTACCGGGCAGGCGACCTGCGGGGTGAGGTCTATCCCGACGTCCCCCCTGCCCTCCAGCGTTGGCGCCATCAGGGAATCGACATCGCCATTTTTTCCTCGGGCAGCGTCCAGGCGCAACGATCCTTATTCGCGAGCACGGCCGCCGGCGATCTGACGCGCTTCATCCACGCCTATTTCGACACCACGATCGGACCGAAGACCGCGCCGGGCAGCTACGCGCGGATCGCGGCGGCGCTCGAGCGCTCGCCCTCCGAAGTGCTCTTTCTTTCCGACGTCGGCGCGGAGCTCGACGCGGCACGAACGGCAGGCATGCGAACGGCGTTGTGCGTGCGGACGCCGGAATCGGCACCGTCCACCGGTGCGCATCCGGTGATTCGTACGCTCGAGGATCTTGCGGCGGTAGGGCGGTAGCAGTCATTGCGAGGGCGCCTGCGCCCGAAGCAATCCCGCGGGATCGCCACGCGGCCGTCGGCCGCTCGCGATGACTGGCTCCTTACCGCCCTACCGCCCTACCGCCTTACCGCCTCGCCCGCCGAGCGACACCGACTCGCCGACCTCCACCGCCCGGAACTGCTCCGCCGGCACACCGCGCTCGCGCAGCGCGGTCGCCAATTCGCGAACCGGCTCGTCGATTCCCTCCGGCGTCAGTTGAAACGTGCCGAAGTGCATGGCGATGCTCTGGTGCGCCCCGAGATCGACGTGCGCCTGCACGGCTTCGGCCGGATTCATGTGGATGTCCTTCATGAACCAGCGAGGCTCGTAGGCCCCAATGGGGAAGAGCGCGAGATCGATGGGACCCAGCCGTGCGGCGATCTCCCGGAAATGCGGCCCGTAGCCCGAATCTCCCGCATGGAGAATGCGGAGACCTCCGGCCTCGATGAGGAATCCGCCCCACAGCGCGCGGTTCCGATCGAATGGACCACGCGCAGAGAAATGCTGAGCGCGCGTCAGCGTGATCGGTAGCGGTGCTGCGCTCGCGGCCTCCCACCAGTCGAGCTCCTCGACCTGGCGGAACCCGGCCGACCGGAGCAGCGGGCCATTGCCGAGCGGCGTCACCACCGGCGGATGAAAGCGCCGCTCGAGTAGGTGCAGGGTCCCGAGATCGCAGTGATCGTAGTGATTGTGACTCAGCAGCACGAGCGAGATGGGGGGCAGGTCGTCGAATCGCACCCCCGGCGCCCGATGCCGGTGGGGTCCCGCGAACGAGACCGGGCTGGCCCGCCTGGAGTACACCGGATCGATCAGCACATTGGTGGCAGCGGCTTGAATCAGAAACGTGGCATGACCGATGAACGTTACTACTACCCCGTCCGGTCCGGGGGTGGGCGGCCGCCGCGGCTCGACCGGAACCTCCGACCGCCACCGGGTCCAGGGCGTGAGCAGCAGGCGGGGCACCATCCAGACCGGTTGGCCGTTCGCGCCGTTGGGATTGAAGAACCGGCGGCCGTCGAAGTGATCGGTACGGGGTTTCATGGCTGGGACAATAATTAGGACGGGAAAGGCGGGAAGGACGGGGAAGGCGGTGGGCCGGTAGGGCGGTAGGGCAATCGGAGTCATTGCGAGGGCAGCGCCCGAAGCAATCCCGCCGCCACGCACGGAACGGCCTAGTGCGCAGAAGCTCCTGAGAACGTATGATCCGATTCCATGAAAAGCTCATCTCGTTCTGTTCTCCTGTTCGGCCTCGCCCTGGCGAACCCCGGTTGGCTGGCCTCGCAAGATGATTACGCCACGACCGTCATGGCCGGCATCAGCAATCACGGCCAAAACGGGGGAGAGCCCTATGTCACCGCGTGCGACAGGGCCTACTTGATCGGAACTCAGGACGGGAACTTCCCCGACCTGGGCGACCACGTGCCCGGGGAAATGGGCGGGCTCTGGGTCCATCCGATCAAATTGATCGACGGCTTCTGGGCGACGGTGAGGGACAGCGCCACGGGCCAGGTCGCCGCCCTCTCGAAGAGCACTGAATTCGTCAACTACCCCTATGGCAACCGGCTCAGATATGGTCCCGTGCTGGACGGCGTGGAGATCGAGCGGTTTCAGTTCAGTCCGGACGGCCAGGCGGGAGTGATCGTTCAGTACACCTTCACCAACTCGGCCGATCGCCCGAGACGATTGAGCTTTCAGTTGTCGGTCAAGACGGACCTCAGCCCGGTGTGGTTTTCCGACCACCTCGGCATCAAAGACGCTCCTGACACCGTCGCTTGGGAACCCACAAACAGTGTCTTCGTCGCCAGGGACACCCGTCACCGATGGTTCGCCGTGTGGGGAGCGATCCCTCCCGCAGGCTCAGAG
>DASYVW010000185.1:0-10248 GCA_035936675.1 Gemmatimonadales bacterium | reverse complement strand
CCGTCTCCAGTAATGCCGGTACCGCCTTGGCGCTTCCGACCCGGCCCAGGAGTTCGGCGGCAAAGGCGCGGTCCCGCCATTTTCGCGCGGTGCGCAGCTTGTCGATGTATTTGTCCACCAGCCCCAACTCGTCGTACACCTCGAGCAGCCAATCAGGACGGCCGGTCGCGCTCCGTGCCTGCTCCTCGAGCACGGCCTCGAGCGCGTCGAGATCGTACAGCGTCTTCATCTGATTGATGGTGGGCTCGAGGAGTGCCCGGTCGCGGGTGGCCAGCTCCGAGACCAGCTCCCGGTAGAGGCTCTTGCGCGCCGCTAACCGGCGCTCAACTCGATTGAGGTAGGTGGTATAGAAAAACCAGGCAAGAACCGTCAGCAGCCCGATGGCCAACATCAAGCCGGCTACGACGAGGACCACAGTCACCCGTGTCATCGGGCGCCCGGTAAGCCGATGCGGGCCGGCGGCTGGGGGAACATGGCGAGGGTGTCAGACGCGGGCGTCGTCCAGGAAGACCAGCGTCTGGCGGTGAGACACGACCGCCTCGAGCGCTCGATGGATCACGGGGTCGACCACCGTGCCGATCAAATCGCGCATTCGTTCCACGGCCGCCTCGGGTGGCATTCTCTCCTGGTAGGGGCGGGACGTGGTGAGTGCGTCATAGATTTCCACCGCACCGATGACTCTCGCTCCGAATGGTATTGCTTCACCGACCAAACGGTCGGGGTAGCCGGTCCCATCCCACCGCTCGTGATGGCTGCGGACGAAGCCGATCACGTCGCGCAGATGGACCAGTGGAGACAGAATCTGCGATCCGACGGTGACGTGCTGCTTCACGTGCTCGTATTCTTCCTCGGTGAGGGGCCCCTGCTTGTTGAGAATCTCCTCCCGGATACCAATCTTCCCGATGTCATGGAGCCGGCCACCGGTCCGCACCGCCTCCACCTCCTCGTCGCTGCAGCCGGCCTCGGCGGCCACCATGGCGGAGAGATCCGCCACCCGGGCGGAGTGCCCCCGAAGGTAGGGATCCTTGGCCTCCAACGCGTTAATCAGGGCCTCCAGGGTCGCTATCGAGATTCGCTCCTGGTTGTCCAGTTCCAGCCTCCGTTCGGTGACCCGGGACGTCACCTCATCCTTGAGCCATTGATTGATCTGCTGGCCTTCCAGGACCGTGTGGCGGCGCTGTAGGGCGTGGTGGATGGCCCGGCCCAGGTGCCCGAGGTCAATCGGCTTGATCAGGTAGTCCAAGGCCCCCCGCTGCATGCAAAGAGCTGCACTCGTGGCGTCATTCACTGCCGTAAGCATGAGGATCGCAACGGTGGGCTCGAGATCGATGATCTGGGGCACCAGCTCGACCCCATTGATCCCGGGGAGGTTCACGTCCAGCAGGATGCCGGTGATTTTCTGCCGCTGCAGGATGGTCAGGGCTTCTTCGCCGGTGGCGGCGGTGGCGACCTCGTATCCTTGCAGGACCAGGAACTTCCGGAGCGCGTTACGTATCGATTCTTCGTCGTCTACGACGAGCAGTGTGACAGGCCCATCGATCAGGGGCACGCGAACTCCTCCACTCGGGCCGGGCTCGGGATAGCAGGCAGGTACCACCAGCGATCTGATGCCTTCGAATGGCGCCAACAGGAAGGTCCCAGGGTCTTGGGAAGGTAGGACAAGGCCCAGGTGGGGTCAAGAAAGGTCGAAAACTGCAGTCCAGAGTCGAAACTCTGGGTTGAATCTCTAACCGACGAACTCGACGTCCACCTTTTCGGGAACTAGGCCGGCTGCGTACGCGCGGTCGAGCAACAGCTGGACCGCCTGCCGTCCCCGGGCGCCGTAGTCGACAGTCCATTGATTGACGTACATGCCGACGAAGGTGTCGGTGCGCTCATCCCCGATCCCCCGATTGAACTGCCTGGCATGGGCGAGCGCGGGAGCACGGTGCTCCAGGCCGTACACGATACTGGCGCGAAGGTCTCGGGCGATCTGGGCAATGACCTCGGGCTCCAGGTCGCGCCGGACGGCATTGCCGCCCAGAGGCAGTGGGAGGCCGGTCTCTGCCATCCACCAGGCTCCCAGGTCGCCCCAGAGATGAAGCCCGGTGTCGCCATAGGTGAGTTGCCCCTCGTGAATGAGCAGTCCTACGTCCACATCACCCCGATGAACGGCATCCTCGATCTGGTCGAACGGAACGACCTCCGTCGCGCAGTCGGGCTGATAGAGTTTGAGCGCGAGGTATGCGGTCGTGAGGGTGCCGGGCACCGCGATACGGCGGCTCTTCAGCGCAGAGCGCACATCTGCTGGAGCAGGCGCGGTGGAGACCAGACGGGGGCCATACCCGTCTCCCATGGAGGAGCCGGAGCTCAGCAGGGCATAATCGCGCCAGACATAGGCGTAGGCGTGGATGGAGACGGCGGTGACCTCCAGCTCCGCTCGGCGGGCACGCTGGTTGAGAGACTCGATGTCCGATAACTCGTGCACGTAGCGGAGATCCCCGGTGTCGAGCTTGCCTTCCGCCAGGGCATAGAACATGAACGCGTCGTCGGAGTCTGGACTGTGGGCTACTCGAATGGTCTTGGGCATCTACCTCTCCGCCTTCTCCGTCTTCTCCGCCTCTTTTCTGAAGTCCTCCAACGCCGGCTTGTGCTCCAGGTACTCGACTCGGTTGGCCGCCATTTCCGCGCGATAATTCGTCAGAAAGTCCCGCTCCGCACGAGCCCGGGCGGCGGCATCACCTTCAAACCTTGCCGCTGTGCCCCGGATGAGGTAGCCAAACAGGTGGTGGGGTGACTCTTGGAGAATGGTGTCTGCCAGGGCATACGCCGGTGCGAAGTCTCCTACCTCGAGGTGGAGCACCGCGGCATGGTACCGCGCGTCGACGTCACGATCATCGAGCTGCTGGTATGCTCCGAGGGCCATGGGGATGAAGCGCCGGACCTCGAGCGAGTCCCCCCGCTGGGCGGCTTGCATGATTCGATTGAACAGCCGGTCGAACCGCTCCCTGGGCGTCATCGTGCTGATGTCCGGAGCTCTGGGCTGGAGCCCCTGGTCTGGATGCTGCTGCGCCGGTGTACGATCCCGGGAGTCCGCGCCGGTGTTCGCCATATCGGGGGCGGGCGCCGCCGGAGCTCCACCCGAGACCTTGTAGACGATTCCACCGACCAGCAATACGCAGAGCACGGCCGCAACCAGCCAGGCGGTCCGCTCGGACCGCGGACCCGCACGCGTGCCCGAAGCAACCGCGTGCCCGCACCGATGACAGAAGCGCGCTTGGGCCGATAACTCCGCGTGGCAGAAGCCACAGGAGCGGGGTGTGAGGCTGGCGCCGCAGCTGTTGCAGAAGTTGCCCGACGCGGCAGCGCCACAGGCCGGGCAAGAGAGCGAGCTGGGATTGGGCATCGAGAGAAAATAACCTGTGTCGCTTCTTTCCCGTTCACTGTTTACCATTTACCGTTCACGTTTTCCCCTCAACTGTTCACCGTTCACACGCTCGAGCGAAACCGTATGGTCCAAGGAAAGCAGCCCCCGGTCGGCGGGTCGGAACGGCCGAGCCTGGAGGGATTCCCGGTGGACCTGAGCGGGTCCGGGAAAGGCGACCTCCTCAAGCTGGCCCATCGGTTCAGCGTCGATTTTCTTCGGCTCCAATTCACTGATATCCTGGGGGTGAACAAGAACGTCGAGGTACCCCGGAGCCAGTTCGAGAAGGCGCTCGATGGCGAGATCATGTTCGACGGTTCCTCGATCGAGGGCTTCGTCCGGATCGAGGAGTCCGACATGCTCCTCAAGCCTGACCTGCACACCTTCAGGATCCTTCCCTACGCCGATGAAGGGGGCAGGGTGGCCAGGCTGCTCTGCGACATCTACACCCCGGACGAGCAACCCTTCGTCGGATGTCCCCGCACCACCCTCAAACGGCAGGTCGAGCGCGCTCGAAAGCTGGGCTTTGCCATGATGGCCGGCTGCGAGGCCGAGTTCTTCATGTTCGAGAAAGCACCGGACGGGTCGCCGACCACCATCACGCACGATTCGGCCGCCTACTTCGACCTCGGACCGCTCGATCGGGGAGAGGAGATCCGGCGCGTCATCGTGGAGCAGCTGGTGGAGATGGGATTCGAAGTCGAGGCCGCTCATCACGAGGTGGCCACCGGGCAGCACGAGATCGATTTCAGGTACGCCGACGCGCTCACCACCGCGGATAACCTGACCACGTTCAAGTTCGTGGTGCGCAACGTGGCCAGCCGGTTCGGCTACATCGCCTCCTTCATGCCGAAGCCGATCGAAGGGATCAACGGCAGTGGGATGCACACGCACCAATCGCTCTTTCGAGGCAAGGAAAACGCCTTCTACGATCCCAAGGCGGAGTACCAGTTGTCCCAGACCGCCCTGAGCTACATCGAAGGCCTTCTCCAGCATGCCCGTGGCTTCTGCGCCATCACCAATCCACTGATCAATAGCTACAAGCGGTTGGTGCCGGGCTACGAGGCCCCGGTCAACGTCGCCTGGTCGATGCGAAACCGCTCACCGCTGGTGCGCATTCCCGATCGCCGCGGACTGGGGACCCGGTGCGAGCTCCGGATGCCCGATCCCTCCTGCAATCCATACCTGGCCTTGACGGTGCAGCTCGCGGCCGGCCTCGATGGCGTCGAGAACAAGCTCGCGGCCCGGGAGCCGGTAAGCCGGAATATCTTCGCCATGAGCTATCGCGACCGGCGGAAGTACCGGATCGACGAGTTGCCCCGCGACCTGCACGAGGCACTCGAGATGTTCGAGAAAGATGATGTGGTCAAGGCTGCGCTGGGCGAGCATTTGACCGAGAGATTTCTCGAGGCCAAGCGCAACGAGGTGCTGCAGTACAACCTGCAGGTCAGCCGCTGGGAGATCGAGAATTACTTGGGGAGGTACTAGACACCAGCGTGAGGGTCACGCTCCCGAAGGGCAGCGGGATCTCCAGTTGTGCCGGCAGTCGCCGCGTGTCATCGGTGAGCCAGACCCGCATCGTGGTCCCCCGGGTGGAGACCCGGAGAGCGAGACAGGGTGTCGTTGCGCCGCCCGGCATCGCGATGGATTCGCGGCCGGCGACACTCACTTCGATGGGGTTATATCCGGTCTTGAAATAGCGGGCCAGGCTGTAGGTCCGCCCCACCTCGAGCGGCGCGGACCGCAGGTAATAAAGGAATGCGAGCTCATCGAGCGGATTGGCCGGAGCGGCCCAGTCACCAGGCACTCCCTCCTCGCGGTAGCGTGCCGAGTCGGGAAGAATGACGTATCCATGCTCCTCGATCTTGCCGCCCTGCTCCAGCCGCCGGTGAAAGCGGAGAGAATTGAAGCGTCCGGTGCCTACCCAGGAAGTCATGTCGTAACGAACCCGCCATCCGGGCGGCCCTCCCTGGCCGGCCATGGTGAACACGAAACTCTGCTTCCCGCGCTCCTTGGCCATCCGGGTGACGGAGACCGTGGCCTCGCCCACCGGGAAATAGCCGAGCTTGGCATCGTACCGCAGCGTCTCTCCCACGACGAACGGGTAGGGAGACGCCAGCCGGGCAAGGAGCGCCGTATGCACGATGAGCGGGGCTATTGGCATCATGTCTCGGAATATAAGTGGGAGCGGTTCTGAGCCGGCCACGGGGGTACCTGCTGGATCTCGATGGGACCCTCTACTCCGGCGGTGCCGCCATCCCGGGGGCGGTCGCCGCGCTGGACCGGCTCCGCCGACAGCACACTCCCGTCCGCCTGGTGACCAACACCACCAGCCGCTCGCGCGCGATGCTGGTCGAGCGGCTCCGAGGCTATGGCTTCGAGGTCTCGACCGAGGACGTCTTTACCGCCACCCTGGCCGGGAGCGTGCTGGCCCGCACGGCGGGATACCGGTGCGTCGCGCCATTTGTGCCGGAGCCGGCCTTGCAGGACATGGCTGGGTTGGAGCTGGCCGGGGGCACGTCCAACCGCCCTCTGGGCTGTGTGCCCCAGGCGGTGATGGTGGGTGATCTCGGGGAACGCTGGAGTTATGCCCTGTTGCAGGAAGCGTTCGAGTACATCATGGCCGGAGCGGAACTCATCGCCCTATCGAGGGACCGGTACTGGTTGAACCAGGATCGTTTAGCGCTCGATGCCGGACCCTTCGTGGCAGCCCTCGAGTTCGCCACCGGCAAGAGCGCCATGGTGGCTGGGAAGCCGAGCCCGGGCTTCTATGCTGCCGCGCTTCAGAGCCTCGAGGTCGAGCCGGCGGGTGCGGTCGCCATGGTCGGGGACGATCTCTGGTCCGACGTCGAGGGTGCCCAGCGTGCAGGGCTACAGGGATGGCTGGTTCGCACCGGCAAGTACCGGGAGACGGTCCTCAGGGAGAGCGGCATCTTGCCGGACCGCATACTCGAGAGCGTGGCCGAGTTGGGCTGAGCCCCGTTTATGTTCCGGCACCGCACACGCTTTTTACCCGGGGTTCATTTGCACTTTCGGCTTCTCCTGCCGCTGGCGGCATTGCTTCTGCCCTTCACGCTTTACGCCCAGGGTACGGTGGATTCCGGACCGGCCGCCAACCCGGATGCGATCATTCGCGGCGTTCAGCTCCAGCGACGTGACATCTTCGATCCCAACGAGCGGAGCTGGCTGGCCCGGGTGGCCAATCGGCTGCACTTCCAGACTCGCCCCGCCATCATCCGGCGGGAGCTTCTGTTCCAGGTCGGCGAGCCGTACGACTCCGCATTGGTGGCGGAATCGGAACGGAACCTCCGCGCGCTGGGGATCTTCCGGCGAGTGCAGATCGATTCGGTGCGCACGCCGACCGGGCTCATGCTTCGGGTGCTCACGAAGGATGGCTGGAGCACCCAGGCGGACTGGAGATTCCGCAGCACCGGTGGCCAGGTAGCCTTTACCATCGGGCTGGTGGAAACCAATCTGTTGGGAACGGCCTCGACCGCGGCAGTGCGATACCGGAAGGACCCGGACCGGTCCACCGTGGCACTCTTGTTTCGACGCCCCCGCATGTTCCTGGGCACCGTTGGTCTCGGGCTACAGTACGAGAATCGCTCGGACGGCAGAATGGGCGCCATTGCCATCGACCGGCCTTTCTTCGCGCTCACCTCGCCCCGGGCATTCCGTTTCGAGGCCGAAGACCATCGGGAGCGGGTCCTCCGCTTTTTCGAGGGACAGAAAGTGGCACTCGACACTCTGTCTCGCCGCTTCAGCCGGGTACGCGCCTCAGCCGCATGGGCGGTGCACGCGTCGAGCGCGGGCTACCTGCGTGTGGGAGTCATGGGCCAGGTGCAGCGGGACGACTTCCAGCCGGAGGCCTCCACCGCGCCGTTCTCGAAGACCGTCACCGGGTCACTCGGGCCCTACCTGGCAGGGAACCGGGCCAGGTTCATCGTCACCCGTGGCTATGTGGGCTTTGGCCGGGAGGAGGACGTGGACATCGGTCTCACGGTGCGGGCTGGGCTCCAGCTGGCTCCGCGCGCGTTCGGGTACGAGCGGGACGGGATTGGCCCGTCGGTGAATGGCCGCGTCGGTGCCACCCTGCCGGGCGGGTTCGCCTATGTGGACGCCGGGGCCAATGGTATGTACTCTGGGGCGGGCCTCGATTCCGGTTCGGTTCAGCTCGCCGGTACGGTCGTGCTCCAGCCCGCCCCTCGCCATGTCGCCGTGATGCACATCGAGGGTGGCTGGCTCAGAAATCCGGTCCCCGGCGAGGAATTCGACCTCGGTCTGGGCAGCGGTCCCCGCGCGTTCGGAAGCCACGCCTTCACCGGCGACCGCTCCATCTTCGCCACCGCCGAGTACAGGTATACCGTCGTCGAAAATCTCGGCGGCATGGTGGGGCTCGGAATAGCAGGGTTCGTGGACCACGGCGGCGCCTGGTACGCGGGCTCGAGGCGCCGGGTCGGCTGGGACGCCGGAGTGGGGTTGCGGGTCGGCGCCAGCCGGTCGTCGGATACGCCCGCTCTACGCTTCGACCTGGCCCGGCGCTTTGCCAACGAGGCTGAGCCCTCCGGCTGGGTTCTGACCGTAGGGAAGGGGTTCGCCTTCTCCGCGCCGTCGCGAGGTTCTAACTAAGCGAGCCACGGAAAGGAGGCGACATGGCCAGGCGGCTGCCGCGCCAGGCGGTGGATCCACGCATCGAGCTGCTACTCGAGATCATGGATCAAGCGTTCGACCGGAAAGGATGGCACGGCACCACGCTCCGCGGGGCACTCCGGGGCGTGACCCCCGCGCAGGCGCTCTGGCGGCCCGGTGCCAACCGCCACAACGTCTGGGAACTGACCGTCCACGCCGCCTACTGGAAGTATGCCGTGCGCCGCCGGCTCGCGAGCGAGGCAGCCGGTTCGTTCGAGCGGAAGCCGAGCAACTGGCCCGACATTCCGGATCCACCCGACCTGAAGGCGTGGAAGAGAGACATCGCGCTGCTCGAGGCCGAGCACGGGAAGCTTCGGCAGGTGGTCTCTGGGCTGAGCGCGGCCGATCTCGAGCGTCGCTCGCCCAAAGGCCTGTGGACCTACGCTGAAGAGATCCACGGTGTCGCGGCGCACGATCTGTATCACACCGGGCAGATCCAGCTGATCAAGCGCCTGATGCCCGCAGGTACCGCAGCAGAAAGACGGCAACAATGATGACCGCGATGACCAGAAGCAGCAGGCCGAGCACCGTGATACCGTGCCTCCGCATAACCAGAACCTCGAAGAAGACCCGCCCATAGTATTCGCGCCGCTTGCCGGAAGCCAGTCACCCGCACTCATTGGAGCCATGACCTCATCTGCAGCGCCGGGTCCCGGGGGATCCTGAGCATGGGCCACATTGCGGTAGTCCTGAACGCCTCCTCGGGGCATGGGACAGCGGCAAAGGTCGCTGACCGGCTACGAGAGATCTTTGCCGCCGCAGGCCGCGAGGCTCGGATCACCCTGGCGGGCGAAGGGTCGGAGATCAACGCGGCGATGGGGCGCGCGGTCGAGGATGGATGCGATACGTTGGTGGCGGGTGGGGGCGACGGGACGATCAACTGTGCTGCATCAGCGGTTGTCGGCCGGGGGATCCCGCTCGGTGTTCTGCCACTCGGCACCCTCAACCACTTCGCCAAGGATATGGGCATCCCGCTCGATCTCGATGAGGCTGCCAAAGTGGTTCTCGACGGGACCGTCTGCCAAGTGGACGTAGGGGAGGTCAACGGCCGGATCTTTCTCAATAACTCCAGCCTGGGCGTGTACCCCGCGATCGTACGGTTGCGTGAGCGGTATCGCACCAAGGTTCGGGAAAAATGGATCGCGGCGTTGTGGGCCGCGCTAACAGTGCTGCGCCGGAATTCCTTCATGGCGGTACGCATCATCGTTGAGGAGAAGGCGATTGTCCGGCGCACGCCGCTGCTCCTGGTGGCGAACAACGAGTATCAAATGTCAGGGATTCATGCCGGCACGCGAGAGTCTCTCGCTCGCGGTCGGCTGGCTCTGTACGTGCTGAACGCGGAGCAGCGGCCGGGCCTCCTGCGGCTGGCCTGGCAGGTCCTCTTGAAGGGGGCCGAGCAGGTCAAGGAGGTCGACCTCATCACGGTGGAGGAGGCCACGATCGAGACCAGACGGCGGCGACTGCAGGTGGCCACCGATGGCGAGGTGTTCACCCTGGAGTCGCCCCTCAGGTATCGGACGAGGGCAGGGGCACTGCGGGTCCACGTACCGGCTACCACTTCGGCTTGCAATCCCATGCCTTCCTAGCCATTTTCCAACCGGTCAATGCCCCTGCGCTGGCGACGCTCGCTCGATCCCGAGAATCGTCGCCAGATGTGCCCTTCCCCCGGTCCTTCCGCTCGTTCGGCCCCCCCGGTTGTCTCGGGTAAGCCTAGGGAAACAGGCCGTTCCCCGATGTGTCAGGACCGTAAATGCGCCGACTTCGCATCGGCATTCTCGATCTCGTCACGAAGAGCCCCAATCCCTCCCTGTACGGGAGGGTAATGAACGCAAATCTCGCCAGCATCATGCCCCAGGTGGTCGGTGTCTGGTGTGAGCAGGAAGGGCACCACGTACAGTTCGTCTGCTATACCGGCATGGAGGATCTGCTCCAGGAGCTCCCTCCCGATCTCGATCTGGTCTTTATCGGTGCCTTCACCCAGTCGGCCCAGCTGGCGTACGCGCTGAGCAATTTCTTTCGTAAGCGCGGAGCCGTGACGGTGCTGGGCGGACCGCACGCCCGCTGCTATCCCGAAGACGCCCGGAAGTACTACGACTATGTGCTCGGCTTCACCGACCGAAACACTATTTCGGAGGTGTGCCGTGAATGCGAGCAGC
>DASYVW010000184.1:0-3922 GCA_035936675.1 Gemmatimonadales bacterium | reverse complement strand
AGGCCGTGCTCCACATAGCAAAAGCCGTTGGCCAGAGTGAAGGCCAGCTCCTGCGCCGCCGTGGCTCCCGCTTCCCGGATGTGATACCCGGAAATCGAGATCGTGTTCCACTTGGGCGTGTGTTCCGCCGCCCAGGCAAAGAGATCGACGATGATCTTGAGCGCGGGCTCCGCCGGAAAGATCCAGGCGTGCTGCGCCATGTATTCCTTCAGAATGTCATTCTGAATGGTGCCCTGCAGCTGGTCGATCGGGACTCCCTGGCGTTCGGCCGCGGCCACGTAAAAGCAGAAGAGCATGGCAGCCGGGCCATTGATCGTCATCGAGGTGGAGACCTGGTCCAGCGGGATTCCGTCGAAGAGGGTCTCCATGTCGGCCAGGCTGGAGATCGCCACGCCGCACTTCCCCACCTCGCCCTCGGAGCGGGGGTGGTCGGAGTCGTAGCCCATCAGCGTGGGGAAATCGAACGCCACCGACAGGCCGGTCTGTCCTCGCTCCAGCAGGAACTTGTAGCGTTCGTTGGTGTCATCGGCGGTGCCGAACCCGGAGAACTGCCGCATGGTCCAGAGCCGGCCCCGGTACATGGTCGGATGAATACCGCGAGTATAGGGGTAGGAGCCAGGGAGTCCGGTGGCGCCGATGATATGGGGGTCGAGATCGAGCGCGGTGTAGACCGGCTCGGCGGTGCGGCCGGAGACCGAGCTGAGGTCCGCGTCATCCCGGACCGGCAGGGCCGCGGCCTGGGCTCGCCAGACTGCCAGCTCCGCCCGCAACCGCTCCAGCTCGCGCTCCTGCTCGGAGCTTCGTGGCGTGGGGATCTTCCTTCGGCGATCCTCCCGGCGTGCCGTCATATCCGTTCGCCTTGTTTCAGCTCTTCCACCACCTCGGCCGCGAGCTCATAGGGGCTGAGCCGCCCGCCTGTGACCTCATCCAGGCGATCGGTGATGAGCTGCTCCGCCCGCGTCTCCTCCCACAGCCAGCGGCGGGTGGCCCGCTCGACCACCTCACGGGTGCGCTCGAGCAGCCGGCGGCGGCGGCGCAGGTCGAGCTCGCCACTGCTCGCGAGCCAGTCGTGATGCTGATCAAGCGCAGCGGAGATCTCCGCGATTCCCTCGTTCTTGATGGCGGTAGTTAGAAGCACTGGCTGATCCCAGGCGTCCGGAGCAGTACTTGCTGCCTTTTGGCTTCCTGACTTACCGCCGTACCGCCGTACCGCCGTACCGCCATGATGCGCCGGCATATTCCGGAATGCGTTCCCCCGCCGAATCCCCAGCGTCACCTCGATCTCCTGCCGCAGCTTGTCGGCCCCGGTCCGGTCCGCCTTGTTCACCACGAAGATATCCGCAACCTCCATCACGCCCGACTTGAGTGTCTGGATGCCGTCGCCCGATTCCGGGACGAGAACCAGCACCGTGGAGTCCGCCATCCGGGCGACATCGAGCTCGGATTGGCCCACGCCCACCGTCTCGACCAGGATGCGGTCGAAGCCGGCGGCGTCGAGCAGATCGCAGACTTCGCGGGTGGTGGTCGCCAGGCCGCCGAGGGAGCCCCGGCTCGCCATGGAGCGGATGTAGACACCCTGGTCCAGGGCGACGGATTCCATGCGGATGCGGTCACCGAGGAGGGCGCCGCCGGTGAAGGGGCTGGTAGGATCCACTGCGACCACCGCGACCTTGAGTCCGGCGCCACGATAGAGGCCGACGAGGCGCTCGACCACCGTGGACTTTCCGGCACCGGGGGGTCCCGTGATGCCGATGCGACGAGCCCGGCCGAGCGTGGGGTGAACCTCACCCAGGAGCCGCTCGAAGCCGGGCCTTCCATTCTCGACCACCGAGATCGCCCGTGCCAGCGCGGCGGTCTTCCCCGCCAGCAGCTCGGAGATCAGGAGGTCGAGATCCATGGGTGAAAGGTCGCCAGAGGCGGAAGGTCAGGCAAGCGGGGCCGTCACAGTGCATTGAGGTGCATTCGGCTGCATTGCATCGTGCTGCGGCGCGGCTCCGTTGCCGGGCTGGAGCCTCGTCTCTATGATTCGCGCGTGCCGTTCACGTCGCTGAAGCTCCATCCGAATCTCCTCAAGGGCATCAAGGAGCTCGGCTTTGTCCGCCCGACGCCGATTCAGGCCGAAGCCGTTCCGCCCGCCCTTGCCGGGCAGGACGTGCTCGCGTGCGCCATGACCGGTAGCGGCAAGACGGCGGCATTCCTCCTGCCCATCCTGCATCGCCTGATCGATAAACCCCGTGGCGCCACTCGAGCGCTCGTGCTCACGCCTACCCGCGAGCTCGCAGCCCAGATCCTCGAGGACCTGAACGATCTTGCGGTGCACACGCCCATCACCGCCGCAGCGGTCATCGGCGGCGTCGGCATGGGGCCACAGGAGCACGCCTTCCGAAGCGGCGCGGACGTGATCATCGCGACTCCGGGCCGCCTGCTCGACCACTTCCGGTTTCCCTACGCCAAGCTCGCCGCGCTCGAGATGCTAGTGCTCGACGAAGCCGACCGGATGCTCGACATGGGCTTTCTGCCGGAGATCCGGAAGATCCTGCGGCACCTGCCGGCGCCCACTCGGCGGCAGACGCTCTTCTTCAGCGCAACCATGCCCGACCCGATCCGGGTACTCACCCGCGAGATGCTCCGCCATCCGGTCAACATCAACCTGGGACCCCGGACGGCACCGGCGGTGGGGATCACCCACGCGGTCTACCCGGTGCGGCAGGAGCTGAAGAC
Organism: Gemmatimonadales bacterium; assembly: GCA_035936675.1. Lineage (GTDB taxonomy): Bacteria > Gemmatimonadota > Gemmatimonadetes > Gemmatimonadales > GWC2-71-9 > CAVVWJ01. The sequence goes on along the minus strand of DASYVW010000184.1, from coordinate 1,201 downwards.
CGCGCTGTTCCTCGCGCTGCTCCAGCGCGGCGAGATGCGGGAGGCGCTGGTCTTTACCCGCACCAAGCATCGGGCCGACCGGCTTACGAAATACCTGGTTCAGCACAACATCGCGGCCGACCGGATCCACGGGAACCGCTCGCAGCCGCAGCGAACCCAGGCGCTGGCGGGGTTCAAGTCCGGGAAGTATCGGGTCCTGGTCGCGACCGACATCGCCGCGAGGGGAATCGATATCGAGGAGCTCGGGCACGTGGTGAACTTCGATGTCCCGAAGGTGCCCGACGATTACATCCATCGGGTCGGCCGGACCGCCCGAGCCGAGGCGGTGGGTGACGCCTTCACCCTGGTCGCACCAGACGAGGAGGAGGATCTTCGGAGGATCGAGCGGGTGATTGGAAAGCGGCTGCCTCGGGTGGTCGTTCCCGACTTCGATTATCGCGCGCGAGAGGGCGCACGCCTGGAGATACCCCTCGCGGACCGCATCGCCGCCATTCGCGCGAAGAAGGCGGAAGACCGTGGCCGGGCCGAGGCCAAGAAAAAAAGGCACGGCTCACCCAACGGGCGAGCGGGTTCTGACGGAGCGAGCCACCGGGGCCGCAATCCGAGGCGCCGACCGGAGGGTGGCCGCAGCTGACGGGCGCGGTTGGTCACTCGATCCGCCGGCCCGGCGGCAACGGCAGGAGCGCCTGCACCGCGGCAACGAGATCGGCGATGCTCGCTGGCCGTCTGATCACTCGCCGCCAAGCGGTCTCGGCTGCCGTCGCGGGCAGGGGGTGAGCCGGCATCGCTCGGGCCAGGGCACTGCAGCCGGATATCCGTGACGGCGGAGCAAAGCGTCGAGGAGTGTGGCCGATTCCTCGTCCGTAGTGCGGCCTGTTCGACGAGTATGAGGCGTACCTGCCCCCGGTCGCGCTACTGTATCGGATAGCGGAGTGCCGCGCCCAGGCTGGGAGCGCCGAGCGCGTCATAGCCCGCATCGCGGAGGGCGGCCCGGAGCAACGCCCGGGGCCACTGCTCAGGGATCACCAGGAGCACCCGCGGTGGCGACGAGGTGAGGGAAGTCTCTCTGTCCATCGAAGTGGAGGGAAATGACAAAGCTAATCGTTGCCCTGATGTGCGCTGTCATTGCGATGACTGCGGGGGTAGCTCCGGTCGCCGCGCAGCGCGGTACGCCGGCCGAGGCCCAGGCGCTCCTCAAGAA
>DASYVW010000183.1:0-1870 GCA_035936675.1 Gemmatimonadales bacterium | reverse complement strand
CCGGCCGGCCGAATCAAAGAGGGTGACACCGAAGTCGGTGAACCGGCTCCACTGCTCCCGACTCATCGTCACATCCACGACCACGCTCCTGGCCCAGGCCGGGACGATGAACGGAATCCGCCGGACTGCGGAGCTCTTTGCTACGATCGTTTCCACCCGCTCGGCACCTCCGAGGAGCATGGCCGCTTCTGCCTTGACCGGGGACGCTGTCGTATTGGTGAGCGTGCCGATCGCGCCGGACTTGTCCCGCGCCAGGTGCAGCAGCATCGGCGAGTGCGTCACCTGGAGATTGACGCCGAGCGCCTGCGACGCGCCCGCTATCGCGTCCACTTCATAGGTGCCCGCTACGACATCGCGGCCATCGATCTGGTACAAGGCCTCGCCTTGTGGTGGACCGATCGGCCGCGTGCTCTCCTCGCGGTATGGCATGCCGTCGGGCTCATGAAGGAATGCCAGACCCTTCTGTCCCAGGCTCTCAGGTGAGACCTGCACCTCGACCGGACGGGCGCTATCGGCGCGGAAGAAGCTCCTGAGAAGCGTACCCGGCTCGATCCTGACTCCGGAGCGCAACTGACGGGCGCCCGGGCTGACCGGTGCAGGGGCAATCAGAGTGCTCACGAGGCGGAAGGCGGGCCCCAGCAGCGAATCGGTTCCCCACCCACTCACCGCTCCGATCGACGCACCGGGCGAGCTCACAGCGGAGGGGGTGTAGCGAAGCTCGATGATGGTCTTGGGACCGGTGAGCGTCACCCGGGCGGGGGCCGATATCCAGGCGGCATCAGACCGCAGGACATACGTAGCCGGCGGGAGCGAGCCGGAGCGCACCAGCTCGAAGCGCTGCTTCAGCCCGGAGCCGGCGGCATTCACCTCGTGCAAGGCGGCCGTGGTCCAGCCCACTTCTCCCAGAGCGTGGACCATGATCTCCGGGACGGGACGTTCGCCCAGGAGCCAGCGATAGGCGGCACCGACCTCGGGAAGCCCGGTTCCCTCATCGAGGAAGGTGCCGCCCTGTAGCGGCCGGGCGGTGACCATCAGCGCCTGCTTGATGGCGCGGGCATCGATCGGATGCTTCTCCTGCGCCAACCCGGACACGAGCAGCGCCGCCAGGCCCGCCGCGTGCGGCGCCGCCATGCTGGTACCCTGTTCGATCTCTTGCCCCGTGCTCCAGCGGGGCACGGTGGAGTACGCCACGCCCGGGGTGACGAGATCCGGTTTCGCCAGCTCGCCGCCGCGGGAGCTGAAGTAGGCCAGCTGATCGTCGCGGGCTCCTCCCGGGCCCGGCGACAGAAAGGCGGCGGGCAACATGGCGCCCACGCCGATCGCAAGTTTGGCGGAGCCGGGGAAACCAAGCGTCGAGAGGCCCGGGCCATCGTTACCGGCACTGATGGTGAACACCAGGCTGGGGTTTGCCTCGAGCACCGAGTCCACCATGGCGTCAATCCGGGCCGTTCCCTCGATCTCGTTGCCGACGCCGAAGCTCAGATTGAGCACCAGCGGAAGACGGCGGGCGCTGGCGAAGCGGATCGCGTAGTCTATCGCCCGGATCATGCTGCCGGTGGTGGTGATGCTCCCCTGCGCGCTGTTGGCGATCTTGAGTCCCAGGAGCTGTGCCCCCGGCGCTACGCCGTCGAATCCCGGAACCCCATACATGTCGTGCCCCGCGGCAATTCCGGCGACATGAGAGCCGTGACTGAAGGAATCGAAGACGAGATCGAGCTGAGGTTCCGCCGTGGTCGGGCCGGCCGAGAAGTTGGCGGCCAATGTTATGCGAGGAGTGCGGCCCCGAGCCGCCCAGCCGAAGGTCTCCCGCGCGAGCAGATAGTCGTGCACCGGGCGCTCGCCCGCCAGGGACCCGTCGCCGTCGGTGTCG
>DASYVW010000182.1:0-7814 GCA_035936675.1 Gemmatimonadales bacterium | reverse complement strand
ATCGCATCATCCGCCCGGGAGAAGGGAGCGGAGATCCGCACCGGGGCGGAGGTCGTCCAAATTGTGGTGAGGAATGGCGAGGCCGTGGGGGTGGCCCTCAAGGATGGCACCGAGATCCTGTCTCGGCGAGTGGCATCGGGTGCAGACGCGAACGTCACCTTCCTCAAGCTGGTAAGCAGCTCGGAGCTGCCGCCTGAATTCGTCGAGGCGGTCCGGAACATCGACTACAGCAGCGCCAGCCTGAAGATCAACATTTCGCTCAGCGAGCTACCGGACTTTACCTCGGTGCCGGGGACTGCGGCCGGGCTGCAGCATCGGGGGACGATCCACATTTCGCCGAGCATGAACTACATCGAGCGGGCATACGACACCGCCAAATATGGCTGTCCGTCGGAGTATCCGATCATCGAAGCCACCATTCCGTCGGTGCTCGACGATTCAGTGGCGCCCGAGGGCAAGCACGTGATGTCCATGTTCACCCAGTACTTCCCCTACAAGCTTGCGCCAGGGCTCTCGCTGCAGGAGGAGAAGGAGAAGTATGCCGAGCGCTGCTTCGACCTGATGAACGAGTACGCGCCCAACTTCCGCCGTTCCGTCATTGGCCGGCAGGTGCTCTCGCCGGTGGACCTGGAAAAGCGCTTCGGGCTCACCGGGGGCAACATCATGCAGGGGTCCATGTCTCTCAGCAGCCTCTCATTCATGCGGCCGGTCCCAGGTTATGCCGACTACCGTACGCCCATCCGGGGACTCTACATGTGCGGTGCGGCAACGCATCCCGGAGGAGGGGTGATGGGCGCCTGCGGGTACAACGCCGCCCGCGAGATTCTGCGGGACGCCGGACGGAGAGCTCCCAAAGCTGCGGGCTAGAGAGACGGAGACGTGATGGAGCGGACTCTCCACCGGGACTACTACTTCTCCCCCGAGATCTTCCGGCAGGAGAAGGAGCGGATCTTCTGCCGGGAATGGTTCTGCGCCGGACGTGAAGAGGAGCTGCCGGAGCCGGGTGATTACCTAGTGCTGGAGGTCGCCGGAGAAAGCCTCATCGTCGTGCGGACCCGGCAGGGGGATCTCGCAGCCCACTACAATGTCTGCCGCCATCGAGGGTCCCGCCTCGTGCTCGAGGGCTGCAAAGGCTCCTTCGCCGGCGCCATCCGCTGTCCCTATCACTCGTGGACCTACTCGCTGGACGGGAAACTTCGCACGGCCCCTTTTCTGGAGGAGGAAGACGGGCTCACCAAAGCCGATCTGGGACTCTACCCCGTGGGGGTGGAGAGCTGGGGCGGTTTCTTCTTTCTGAATCTCACCCCTGGCGAAGCCCAGACCCGCGGACACAGCCTGCGCACCCAGCTCGGCGCCGTGCCGGAACGCCTCTGCCGCTACCCACTCGAGCAGCTCCGGTCGGCCAGGCGGATGGTTTACGAGGTCTCGGCCAACTGGAAAGTGCTCCTGGAGAACTACAACGAGTGTTACCACTGCGGCCCGGTGCATCCCGAATTGTGCCGGCTGGTGCCGGCCTTCAAGCAGCGAGGCGGGTCCGAGCTGGATTGGGAGCGGGGGATTCCTCATCGGGAAGGGGCCTGGACCTTCACCGAGACCGGGACAACCAATCGCCGTCCATTCGACGGCTTGAACGCCGACGAGCAGGTGCGCCACAAGGGTGAGCTGATCTACCCGAACTTCATGATCAGTCTCTCGGCCGACCATGTCACCGCGTATACCGTGTGGCCCAAAGGGCCAGAGCACACGACAATCGTGTGTGACTTCCTCTTTCATCCGTCTGAGCTTGGTCGGTCCGACTTCAACCCGGCGGATGCAGTCGATTTCTGGGATCTGGTCAACCACCAGGACTGGGCCATCTGCGAGAACGTCCAGCGCGGCATGCAGTCGCGGATGTTTCAGTCCGGCTACTACGCGCCAATGGAGAGCGCGAGTCTGGACATCCGCCGCTACGTGGGAGAGAAGCTCGGAGGTGAGCAGCCACCCGTCGTATGAAGCGCGACTACGAGTACATCGTCCTCGGCCTGGGAGGATTCGGTAGCGCCGCGGCGTACTGGCTCTCGCACCGCGCGGGTGTCGAAGTGCTCGGGCTGGAACAGTTCGAGCTGGGGCATGTCAGGGGAGAATCGCAGGATCATTCCCGCATCATCCGGCTTTCCTACCATACACCGGGCTACGTGGAGCTAGCCAAGCACGCCTTTCGCGCCTGGGCGGAAGTGGAACGCGAGGCGGGCGAGAAGCCCATCCTCCGGACCGGTGGGCTGGACTTCGCCCACCAGGTGAGCGCGATCCCGCTCGCTAATTACGCGGGCAGCATGGATGCGGCCGGGGTGTCGTACGAGACCCTCGATGCCGGTGAGATTATGCGGCGCTGGCCTCCCTTCCGACTGACCGAGGACATCCAGGGACTTTTCCAGTCCGAGAGCGGAATTGCCATGGCTGCGCGGGGCAACGCGGCACACCAGCGGCTGGCCAGGGCGCACGGCGCCACCCTGCGGGAGCGTGCACCGGTAGGTGGGATCAGGCCTGGTAAGGGCGAGATCGAGGTGGAAGCGGGTGGGGAGCGGTACCGCTGCCGACATCTCATCATCGCGGCCGGCTCCTGGTCCAACCGCGCGCTCTCTCCGTTCGGGCTTCAGCTGCCCCTCACGGTTACCCAGGAGCAGGTCACCTATTTCGCCAGTCCGCGCCTTCCAGATTTTCAGCCCGAGCGCTTCCCGGTATGGATCTGGATGGACGACCCCTGCTTCTATGGTTTTCCGGTCTTCGGCGAGCCCGGCCCCAAGGTTGGACAGGACGCGGGTGGGAAGGAGGTGACCGTGGATACGAGGACATTCGATCCGGACCTCGATGCTCTCACCCGGGTGAAAGAGTTCCTTGCCAAGTACCTCCCCACCGCGTTGGGGCCGATCATCTACACCAAGACCTGCCTCTATACGTTGACGCCCGATCGGGATTTCGTCATCGACTTCGTTCCCAATCACCCGAACGCCCTGGTGGCCATCGGCGGCGGCCACGGCTTCAAATTCTCCTCGCTCATCGGGCGGATTCTGGCGGAGCTCGCGGTTGACCGCCGCACGGAACACGATCTCGAGGCATTCCGGATCGACCGCCCCATTCTCCACCAGGTGAACCCGCCGCGGAACTACATGGTGTGACGGATCCTCCGGTGCGTTTCCACCGTGCCATGGGGTTCCGGGACCTGCTGCTCTTCTATCTGGTCACGGGCTTCACGGTGCGCTGGATCGGCACCGCCGCCGCTGCCGGCCCCAGCGCAGTGGTTATCTGGCTGATGGCGTGCCTCGCCTTTTACGTCCCCCTCATGTTCACCGTCCTGGAGCTCTCGTCCAGGTACCCGAACGAAGGCGGCTGTTATGTCTGGAGCAAGCGGGCCTTTGGTGATTTCGCCGGCTTCATCACCGGCTGGACCTATTGGACCTGCAACCTGCCGTACTTCCCCGGGCTGTTTTACTTCACCGCGGCGGCCGCGCTCTTCATCGGCGGAGCCAAATGGCAGCTGCTCGGCGAGAGCCCGGTCTACTTCATCACCTTCTCTCTCCTCGCGCTCGCGCTGGCCGCAGGGCTCAATGTGCGTGGGCTGGCGGTGGGTAAGTGGCTTCACAACCTGGGAGCCATCGGGCTTTGGCTGCCGGGCCTCTTTCTCATGGGACTTGGACTCGGCGCCTGGCTCCGCTTTGGCTCTGCCACCTCATTCACGGCGGACACGATGGTGCCAAGTACCCGGCTCAAGGACATTGTCTTCTGGTCCACCATCGCGTTCTCTCTCAGCGGGCTGGAGAGCGCTTCGATGCTGGGGGAAGAGATCCGCGACGCTCGACGGAACATCCCCCGTGCGTTGCTGCTCGCCGGCGTGCTGATCACCGCGCTGTATGTTCTCGGTACCGTCGCCATGCTGGTCGCCCTGCCGCAGTCCGAGATTGTGAACCTTCAGGGGTTCATGCGGGCCATCGAGAGCGCGAGTGCCAAGCTGGGGCTGGGTTGGCTGGTGGCCCCGGTGGCGGCCCTCTTGGTGATGGGCGGGTTGGGTCAAGCCGGAGCCTGGTTCGCGGCCGGAGGCCGACTCCCCTTTGTGGCTGGCATCGACCGCTTTCTTCCGCCTGCCTTCGGCCGCCTGCATCCCAGGTACGGCTCGCCGTACGTGAGTCTCCTGGCCCAGGCGGGAATCGCGGCCGTTTTCATATTTCTGGGGCAGGCGGGGACGACCGTCAAAGGCGCCTACGATGTGCTCGTGAGTATGGCGATCATTTCCTACTTCATCCCCTACCTGTTCATGTTCGCTTCGATGATCCGGCTGCAGCGGGAGCCCGCCGGCCCCGAGGTCATCCGCGTGCCCGGCGGCAGCCCGGTGGCCATCGGGCTGGCGGCGCTGGGCTTCACCACCACGGTGATCTCAATCGCGCTCGCGTTGATCCCGGCGGAGGACGAGCCGCACAAGGTCCTGGCCGTCACCAAGGTTGCGGGTCTCACCATCCTGCTGGTTGCGGCCGGCGCGCTGGTGTATTGGCGGGGCCGCTGGAGACGGGCATGAGCCACAACTCAACCACCTGGAATGTGGAGATCCGATGATGCGCACCGTTCGTCAGCTTGCGGGCGTCGCTACACTCCTGGCCGCCGTCTCCATCCCAACAGGGGCGCAGAAACCCGCCATCGACTACGCCCGCCTGCGGGAGGAGACCGCTCAGCGGCTCTCCGAGTATCTCCGGATCAACACCAGTAATCCCCCCGGAAACGAGCTGGCCACGGCCCGATGGCTCAAGGACGTCCTGGCGAAGGAGGGAATCGAGGGCCAGATCCTCGATACTGCCGAGCTGGGTTCGGGACGAGCCAATTTCTACGCCCGGCTGAAGGGCACGGGGTCGGGAAAGGCGATCGCGCTGGTCCATCATATGGACGTGGTACCCGTGTCCCGTCAGTTCTGGTCGGTGGATCCGTTCGCCGGCCTGATCAAGGATGGATATGTCTGGGGGCGTGGTGCCTTGGACATGAAGGGGCAGGGCATCATGGAGTTGATGACGCTCATCGCCATCAAACGCTCCGGCATGCCGCTCAATCGAGATCTGGTCTTCATCGGAAACGCCGATGAGGAGTCGGACGGGCTCGGCGCCAGGATCTTCGTCGAGCGCCACCGGGATCTCCTCGCCGATGTGGAGTATCTCCTTACCGAAGGGGGCGATGTACGGGTCGAGAACGGAAAGGTGCGCTGGTTTGGCGTGGGAGTAGGCGAGAAGCAGGTCTATTGGCAGAAGCTGGTCGTGAAGGGCAAGTCCTCCCATGGCTCGGTACCGACCCCGAACAACCCGGTGCCTCACCTCGCGCGTGTGCTGGCGCGGATCGCTGCCTGGGAGACGCCGGTCAGACTCACGCCCGCGGTCGACCGGTTTTTCAAGGCTCAGGCAAAGGCTGAAACCGGCCAACATCGCCGTTGGCTGGAGGATGCCGCGGCGGCTCTCAGATCGCCTGGAGGCCGCGCCTGGCTTCTCAGCGAGCCCGAGCGCAACGCCCTCCTGCGAAACACGATCTCTCCGACCGTGCTGGTGGGATCGAACAAGACCAACACCATTCCTGCCGAGGCGTCGGCCGAGCTCGATATCCGGCTCCTGCCGGACCAGGACACCCTATCCTTCCGCCGGGAGCTTCTCCGGGTCATTGCGGACACCAGCGTCACTTTGTCGCTCATCGGCGACATACCGCGTCGGTTCTCGGCGCCGCTCGACACCGAGCTCGCCCGGGCCATCGAGCGCACCGCGAGCCGCCTGGTTCCAGGAGTGCCATTCGCGACCGCGGTGGGCACGGGGGCTTCAGACCGGCCGTACTACGCGAGCGCGGGAATCATCTGCTATGGGATCGATCCATACCTGGTAGAGCTGGAGGAAATCCGGCGTGGGGTCCATGGGAACGACGAGAGGATCTCGCTGGAGAACCTCGAGTTCGGGCTGCGACTGCATATGGGGATATTGCAGGGGATGCAGAAGTAGCTACCCCAGCGCCTTCAACACCTCCCGATCGAACTGCACTGAGAGGGCTTCCCGCTTGGAGTAGGGCCCCGGCTGATACACTCGCGACTGGACGCCAAGCTGGCTCTGCTCGCAGATGTGCCAATCCTGCCGGTTGGTCATGTCCCAGAACTGAATCCCGTCTTCGGGATTCCAGGACGGATCGGTCAGCGTATCTGGATGGAAAAGCCAGGAGCAGAAAATCCGGGTACGGTCAGGTGCCTCCGGCCACAGCGTATGGTACATCACGTAGTCCGGATGCAGGCTCAGAAGCATGTTGGGAAATATCGCGTAGTAGTAGACCCGGTTTAGATCCTCGTCGGGCAGGTCGCCCACCATGAGGCCGCAGGATCGCCCGGTCATCGTCAGGCTCTGATGCCCCTCGTTGATGACCATGAATCCGCCGGTAAAGGGACCCTCGGTCAGGTCGTTCTCCCCGCTGGTCGGAGGAGTCAGCCTGGCCAGAGGAGGATGCACCGGGCCGCAGTGGTAGCATTCGGAATAATTCTGGAACAGCAGCTTCCAGTTGGCCCGGACGTCGTACTCGATGGTACGGGCCGCGGCCAGATTGGGGAGGTTGAAGCGGGTGAACCGTCCTACCAGCCGCTCGAACGCCTTGGCGAACGGCTCCGGTTCCGGGTCCAGGTTGACAAAGAGAAATCCTTCCCAGCTCTGAACTGGCACGCCGTGGAGTGGGTAGTCCGCTTTACTGAACCCTTCGATGTCTCCTGACGATGGGGCTCCGATCAGGCGACCGTCGAGAGCGTAGGTCCACGCGTGGTAAGGGCACTGAATCGTCTCGGAGAACCGACCGCTGTGTTCCTCGCATAGACGGGTGCCCCGGTGACGGCAGACGTTGTAGTAGGCTCGAAGAGTCCCGGCCCGATCGCGCAGGATGATGATGCTCTCTTTCCCGACAGGCTGAAGGAAGTAGTCGCCTGGCGACGGAATCCGGTCTTCCCGGCCTACGCAAAGCCAGCGTCGGGTGAAGATCCGCTCATGCTCCTCGGCAAAGATCCCGGGCTCGACGTAGTACCGCCGGGGCAGTGTCCTGGCCCCGTCGATCGCGATCTGAGTCGTCTTCAGGAACTGCGTCACGCAGGCCTCGGCTGGAGTTCGGATTGCTGAATAATGGAGCCCGGCGGACCGGGAAGGAAGGCGGGTTGACGGGGATTACGGCGGCTGGGTGATCCAGACGGTGGAGAACCTCGGATTGTGCACCTAAACTGAGGCGCTGTCCGTGCATACGGTTTCCTTCCACCGGAGACGGAGGTCACGAATATGACGATCAAGTCGATAGCGCAGGTTAAATGGGCACTGGCGTTCGCGCTCATTCTCCCGGTGACGGGATGCGTGGCGGCAGCGGCAGCCGCCGGTGCGGGCGCGGGTATTTACCTCACCACCCGTGGGGCGGAGTCGATGGTGGATGGCTCGATCGATCGGGTCGCCACGCGGGCCCAGGCGGTCATGAACGAGGAGGCGATTGTTCCCGACGAGTCCGTCGTCCAGAACGGCGGTGACAAGCGCACATTCAAAGGCAAGAAGGGCGACCTCGATGTGACCATCGACTTGGAGCGGAAGAGCTCGACGACGACCAGGGTCGAGGTCAGCGCGCGTAAGAACTTGGCCGAGTGGGACAAGGATTACGCTCAGCAGCTGTTGTCGAGAATCATCGAAAAGCGCTGACTAAGCCGGAAGCACTATCCCCCGGCACTCACCGAAGCCGATCCGGGCAGCGCCCTGACGCTCACACGAGGCCCGCAGGATCACCTCGTCTCCATCCTCGAGGAACTTGCGGGTCTC
>DASYVW010000181.1:0-6799 GCA_035936675.1 Gemmatimonadales bacterium | reverse complement strand
GAGTGGCGGGATGTCGGCGACGGTCTTGCAGCTTTCGTCCGCGATCACCGGTATGTCCGATTGAGCCGTGATGAGCGCCAGGCCGTCCAGGTCGTCCGGAGGAAGCGGCTGCTCGAGAACGGTAACCCCGAACTCATCCAGCACGGGCAGCATCCGGATGGCCCCTTTCACGGTCCACCCGCAGTTGGCGTCTACCCGGATCTCCTTGTCCGTCGCCTCGCGAATGGCACGCAGAATCTCCAGATCGTGATCAGTCCCCAGCTTCACCTTCAGGATGGGGAACTGCTCGGCCTCCCGTACCTTGGCCTTGATGCGCTCCGGAGTATCCAGGCCGATGGTGAAGGTGGACTTCGGCGCCTTGCAGGGATCGAGTCCCCAGAGCCGGTACACCGGAACGCCAAGCCGCTTGCCCACGAGGTCATGGAGCGCCGCGGAGAGCGCCGCCCGGGCAGCCGCGTTTCCCCGGAGCATCGTTTCCCAGCGTCGCTCGGCATCCTCCAGATTGAATGGATCGTCGGGCAGGGCCGAGCCATACAACTTGAGCGCCGCGGCCACGCTGTCGGCCGTCTCGCCATAGAACTTGCTGGGCGCGGCTTCGCCCCACCCCTCGTGCCCGTCCTGGTCGGTGAGGCGGACCCACGCGGTGCGGTAGTCGCTCTGTCCGCCGCGGGCGATAATAAAGGGATGCTTGGTGCGGAGCTCGAGAAACTCGATGTCCATCCGCAAGGCGTGGGGCACAGCGTCCTCGGATTGAAGAGTGAATCGGCGCGGAGCCGGCTGGATTATATGGCGCAAGATCGACCGGGGACAGTCCGCGTCACGCCAGCCCACGCAGATGAGCGGCGACCCCTGCTGCAAGACGCTCGGGTATGTAGCCGCCCTCCAGCAAGCCAACGATCGGCACCGCCGGCAATCGGTCGCGCAGCCGTGTGGTCAGATCGGTGTAATGCTCAGGCTCGAGAGTAAAACCTCCGAGCGGATCGCCGGACATCGCATCAAAGCCCGCCGACACGAGCAGCAGGGCCGGCGACCAATCGGTCGTCGCCGCAACGATGGCAGACCACAAGTCTCCGACGTACAGTGCCGGCGGCTTACCCGGCCCGCGAGGCACGTTGAAGATGTTGCCGACGCCCCTTTCCTCGGCGGTGCCGGTACCCGGGTACCAGGGATACTGGTGCAGTGAGACGTAGCGGATAGTGGGATCGGTCTCAACCAGGGCTTGGGTGCCGTTGCCATGGTGTACATCCCAATCGATGATCAGCACCCGCTCGCGGCCGGCGCGTTGAGCATGGCGGGCGGCAACGACCACGTTATTCACCAGACAGAAGCCCATCCCCCGAGCCGAAAGGGCATGGTGACCGGGTGGCCGCACTGCGGCAAAGGCATGCGCGCCAATTTCGAGTGCGTGATCTACGGCAGCTACCACGGCGCCCGTCGCGCCGAGTACGGCGGCCCAGCTGTCCCGGCTCAGGATTGTGTCGAGAAAGAGCGCGCCACCGCCCCGGGCGCTCATCGCCTCCAGGCTCGCCAGATAAGCCTGCGGGTGCACTGCCAGCAATGGGTCGAGCCCGGCGGGCTCTGCTTCCTGGACTGCGGCGCTCTGGTCCTTGCGCAGCCGCTCGAGGATTGCGCGCAACCTGGCAGGGGTCTCGGGGTGGTCGGGGCCGGGATCGTGCTTCAGGCAGTTGGGATGGGTGAAGACTGTGACCGGCATGGGGTCAAACTCTCACCTCTCACGCAAGGACCGCTGCATCTCCCGCGCCTCGTCACTCAGAGCACGACGAACGGCAGTGATGTCTGCCAGCCGCCGCCGGTACCAACGCCAGGACAGCAGCACCAGCAGAGCCGACACAAAGAAGACTGCGCCCACGAGCACCAGCATCACCCGCCCACTCCAGGCCCCGAAGCCGAGGAGCGCTGCTCCGTCGAAGGCAAGCACTGCTGCCGCCACGATCGTGAGAGTGCGCGATGCAGTCGGCGACACCGTCGAGCCGCTAGCGGACCGGACGGCGGCGGCGCGCCAGAACGATCAGCGCTCCGTTCGGCACCAAACCGGCGTTCGCCAGCGATACCGACTCGTCGGAGACCTCGGCCCCGCGAAACTTGAGGACGTACTCGGAAGGATCCCCTCTCACTCGGGTGAGCTCGAGCGCCTGCCGCTTGACCTCCGAGACGGGAAGCTCATCGGGGAGCTCGAGGAAGACCTCGTCCCACACGTCCTCGACCATGACTCGCAGGGGCAAAACGGTCACGCGACGTGCTCGGATGGCAGGGGTAGCGTGGAGAGAAAGCGGTCCACTACCTGATCGAAGAACAGGGTGGATACCCGGATCCGGGTGCCGGCCGGTGTGGCCCACACGGCGAACGCAATCTCCTCGCCACCCTGGCCTCGCATAGTGAGATAGCCCGGCCCCTCCCGCTCCGGGTACGCCGCGTTCAAGGGAACTCGCTCCGCGAAGAAGTCCTTGGCCCGGCGCAGAATCTCGGGGCCGGCCATCGTGGTGACCACCTCGTACACCATGGAGTGCTCAGCGCCTTGCAGAGGTTATGGGTGACCGCAGGATGGTGATCCCGGTCGGCTGTCCCGGAACGGAAATGCTCGCCACCATCTTCTTTGCCGCCAGGTCGATCACGTCGACCGCCCCAGGGTCGGCGCCGATCGACTCGCTCGAGATATAGGCCAAGCGGTTGTCCGGTGAGTACGCCACCCCGTGTACGATCTTCTTGCTGGTCGGGATGCGGGCGATCTCCGTGAGCCGGACCGCGTCGATCAGGCTGACACTCTGGTCCTTCTTGTTGGTGACAATCACCAGCTTGCCGTCCGGTGACGGCTCCACGTTGTAGGCCCCCTTGCCGACCGGGATTTCCTTGACCTTGGTCAGCGTGGCGGCATCCCAGACCTGAAGGCTATTGCCGTAATTGCAGGCGACATAGAGCCGTGTGTCGTCGGGCGAAACCGACACGAAGGTGGGCGAGCATTCATTCGCGGGCGCCGCTGCCGCCATGGCGTGGCCTTCGCCCGTCTTGGCCCGCCGAGAGATCCCGAATGTTGCCACGTCGAGCTGGAGAATCTCGTCGCTGTGCATGCAGGAGATGTAGACCCGGGTCCCGGCGTGATTCACCTTCACACCGTGCGGCATGTCGCACGCCGGGATGTCGGTAATCTTGGTCATCGTGGGAGTGTGCACTACCGATACGACGTTGACCCTGGGGTGATCGCCGTGAAAGTCGGAGTTGGCGACAAAGGCGAACTGCCCGTCCGGGGTTATGGTGATGGTGGTGGGAAAGAGCTCGACCTGAGCGCGGCCCAGCAGCGAGTCTCCCTCATAATTCAGCTTCCAGAGCGAGCCATACGGAGTGCCGTGAGCAATGGTCACGTAATAGCTCTTCCCATCGGGCGCCACGGTAATGTTGTGGGGCCCGTCGATATCCGACGGCATGATGCCGACCGGCACCACGCGGTCCACAGTCAGGCCGGTTCCGTTGGGCCTGAGCCAGGTTACGATGTCGCCGGATTCGCTCACCACGCCGACCCGGTAGCCGGCGTCGCCGCTCTGCGCCTGAGCGGCGCTGGCCAGGAGACATCCGAGTACTGCTAAACGACCTACCATAGGCTCAAATCCTCTCCCTGGTCACGCTCACGGCGGAAGATACCCGCCTAAGAGGTTACCCGCACTGTGCCCTGAAATACTCCGGCTTGGCCGAAAAGGTCGCGAACGCCGGGCTTTCTCCGGAGGACCAGGACGAGATCGCCCTCAGGCGGATTTGCCACGCCCTCGATAGTCAGGAAGCAGGGGAGCTCCGCCTCCTCCGGGGTGACGGCCCGGTAGCTCTGTCCCCGCCAGGAAAAAGTCACCGAGGCCGGAATGGAGGGCACGAACTGATCGATGAAGACGTCGTCTTCGACCCGGTAGTTTCCGCTGGGCTCGAGCTCGCCGCTGAGAAAGAATGTGTGATCGAAGGGCTCACCCTCGTGGCGAGCATAGTTGTGCTCCACCGCCCTGTCGAGGTTTTCCAGATCGGGAGCTCGGGCCCTCCACTCCAGGTGATGCCGCAGCTCGTGGGTGAGCGTCTCCCAGGCCTCTCCGCGCCAGTCGAAGCCCTCCTGGGATCGTGCCAACGCCGCGAACGACCCGTGGTACAGTACGATGCGGCTCTGTAGTCCCTCTACCCCGCTGCCGACTTCCATTGGGAGCGGATCGCATTCACCCAGGGTGAAGATCTCTTCCCGATCGGGATGGGGCACGGTCCGTGGGGAGACGACAACCTCGGCGATACCCTCGAAGAAGTGGCCTGGTACCTCGCTGCAGAGCCGGCGAACCATGGCTTCGAAGTCGGGGAGACGCATGCTGGGAAACGCTATGGGCTACCGGCTATGCATAGCTCAAAGCCTCGTTTTGATGTATCCCGCCACCTGATCCAAACCCACCCGCTCCTGCTGCATCGAATCCCGATGGCGGACGGTGACCGTACGGTTCGCCAGGGTGTCACCATCCACCGTGAGGCCGAACGGGGTGCCTGCCTCGTCCATACGGCGGTACCGCCGGCCGATGGCACCACTGTCGTCGTAGAAACAGCTGAACTGCTGCCGCAGCTCGTTATACAGCGTCGTCGCGAGCTCCGGCATACCGTCCTTTTTCACCAGCGGAAAGACCCCGGCCTTGATCGGTGCGACGCTGGGCGAGAGCCCCAGCACGACTCTGGTCTCCCCCTCGACCTCTTCCTCGCGGTAGGCGTCGACCAGGAGCGTCAGGGCGACCCGGTCGGCTCCGGCCGAGGTCTCCACGATGTATGGGAGGTAGCGCTGATTCTGCGCCTGGTCGAAGTACTCGAGCTTCTTCCCCGAATACTCCTGGTGCCTGGTCAGATCGAAGTTCCCGCGATTATGGATGCCTTCGATCTCCTGCCAGCCGAAGGGGAACTGGTACTGGATGTCGAATGCCGCCTTCGCGTAGTGTGCCAGCTCGCTCCCGCTGTGCTGGTGCCACTGGAGCTTGGCCGGGGAGAGTCCCAGGGATCGATGCCACTCCATCCGCCACTCCCGCCAGCGCTCGAACCACTCGGCATCGGTACCGGGCTGCACGAAGAACTGCATCTCCATCTGCTCGAATTCACGGGTGCGGAAAATGAAATTCCCCGGCGTGATCTCGTTGCGAAACGCCTTTCCGATCTGCGCGATTCCGAAGGGGATTCGCTGGCGTGACGACTGGAGAACATTCAGGTAGTTGACGTAGATGCCCTGCGCCGTCTCGGGTCGGAGGTAGACCACGGCGGCCGAATCCTCCACCGGACCCATGAAGGTCTTGAACATCAGATTGAACATGCGAGGCTCGGTGAGCGAGCCGCGGGTGCCACAGACCGGACACTGAGCGTCCGGTTGACCCGGCGTCCCCTTGATCCGGGGATCGTCCGCTCGGAAGCGGTTCTTGCAGTGGCGGCAGTCGACCAGCGGATCGGTGAAGCCGGCCACGTGCCCCGATGCTTCCCACACTTTGGGATGCATCAGGATCGCGGCGTCGAGGCCTTCGATGTCGTCACGAGCCTGGACCATGGCTCTCCACCAGCGGTCCTTCACATTCCTCTTCAGCTCCACCCCCAATGGGCCGTAGTCCCACACGGAGCCGAGCCCGCCGTAAATCTCGGAGGACTGGAAGACAAATCCCCGACGCTTGCAGAGGGAGACCAGCTTGTCCATCAACGTCGTGTCAGCCATCGAGTTCCGAGGAAGAAGGGAGGATCGAGACCAGCGGGGGAAGATAGGGCGACCAGGTACGGCAAGGAAGCGGGTGGCAAGAAGTAGCAATCTTCCGCGACATGGCAGGAGAAACCCTGAGGACCCGCTTTCTCAAAGGGACGTAACCAACCCCGCTTCAATCAGTTAGGTGCCTGCCTTACAGGGGCTCAGAATTTGCCCCTTCGGTCCCCCTTGGGACCCCGCGTACGCTCCAAGAGGATGCCGATGACTCACCCGAGCCCATCGAATCAACCTGAGACTCCTGCCACGGAGGGGGCTCAGGCATCTGCGGTACCGGCGTCGCGCGCTCAGAAGGCGGCGGCCCTGTCGCGGGAGCTCGGGGACTTCCTGGTGGAGTTCTCCATCGTCCTGCACAAGCGCTCCATGTACCCCCCAGGACACCCCCACCTGCAGAACTCCGCCGTGCGCTTCGCCACCCGGATGAGCTCACTTCTCGAAGGCCGAGAGTCCGTGACCCTCGGAGTCGCGAGGCACCGCCTGGTAATCGAATCGGTGACCACCGATCCGAACAACGCACTTCTGCGCGAATTGGCGCACCGGCTCCACCGCCACCGGATTGCCTCGGTCCAGCTCATGCGCGGCGCCACGCTGGAGGAAATCGAAGATGTGCTGACGGCGCTGAGTGAGGATCCCCAAAAAGGTGATGGTCCGATCGGGCGTCGGCTGGACAAGGTGGGGCCGTGGGATCACATCCGGCTCAGGGGGATGGGATTCGACAAGTTCGCGCTGCAGAAGTCGGATGGTTCCGTGCCGGTCACGGAAGGATCGGCGGCGGAACGGGATGCCTGGGTGGCGCTGGCCCGGCTCGCGCTCTCGACCGCACCGGGCGAGGAAGCACCCGATGACGCCGACCCGCTGGTCGTGGCCCAGGCGATCGGTCAGAAGGCCGGCGAGGTGGCGTACGACCGCGTCGTGCTCGGGTATCTGTCGAAGGTCGCCGAGGAGATGTCGGGACGGAAGAGCGCCGGCGAGGATCAGCTCGGTCAGCGCCTCTCCCGCATGATCGAGGCGCTGGATCCCGATACGCTTCGCCGCTTGCTCGAG
>DASYVW010000180.1:0-1785 GCA_035936675.1 Gemmatimonadales bacterium | reverse complement strand
AAACATCTACAACTACAACCGGACGAGCGGCGAGCGCGGTTCGCAGCTCGGTGGTCGGGTGGCTTCACCCCAAGGCCGCCCGAGCCGAGGCATTACAGTGGGGGGCGTGCGGGGGGCATCTGTCGCCCAGCCGCGGATGGCCGCGCCGGCGCAGCATTCCGGCGGCCAAACCCGGCCGGGCGGGGACATCTACGCTGGATCCGGAGGTCAGGTGTACCGCCGGTCCTCAGTGGGAGGCTGGCAACAGCAGGCCGGCAGCAACTGGCAGCGTGCCGGCGCCGAGCCCGGCCTCAACCGTGAGGCTCAGGCGCGCGCGTTGGGAGAGCAGCGCACCCAGAGTTTTCGGGCGATGGGTGGCCTCCAGGGTGGGTCCGGTGGGATGGGCGGGCGGCAGGCAGTAGCTGGACCAAGACCCAGCGTGCGAGCGAGTCAGAGTTCGCGGGCGAGGAAACGATGAAGATCGGCACCACGGACAGGCTACTCGAAACTAAGCACTTGCTTCGCTGTCGCCTGTCCGGCAGCCAGCCGGCTGTACGCGTCCACAGCCTTCTCAAACGGAACGATTTCGATCGGCGGGGGTTGTAAAGCCCCGGCTTCAAAACCACGGCGGAGCTCATCGGTGATTTCCGCGACCTGTCGCGGCGTCAGCCCATTACTGTCTACTCCCAGCAGCCGGGAGAGATTGTGATAGAAGTCGACGAGGTTGAAACTGACGCGTGGATCTCCCGTGCTGGTGATCACCACCTGTCGCCCGCCATACCTGAGCGATCGTAACGCCGGCTCGAACATTGGTCCGCCCACGGTGTCCAAGACAGCGTCGACTCCTCGTCCCGCTGTCAGAGCCAAGACCCTCTCAGGGAGATCTTCGGTCGTGGTGTTGACCACCGACTGGGTACCAGGAATCGGATCGGAAGTGATCGCCGCCCCAAGCACGCGCGCCTGCTTCCAATTGGCAATCTGGGTGGCTGCTTGTCCCACCGCACCCGCGGCGCCAACAATTAGAATGGTTTCGCCCGGTTGGATTTGAGCTGCGCTCACTACCGATGCCCAGGCCGTGATGTACGGAACCCCGATCGCCGCCGCTTGCACCATACTCAACGACTTCGGTTTGAGCGACAGCGTCTCGGCGGGGACCACGACATATTCCGCGTGAGATCCGTCGCGGACGATGCCGAGCCTTGGGGGACTGCCCCAGACCTCCTCACCTTCGTGCCGCTTCCCCTTCACAACAATGCCTGCAAAGTCCCGGCCCGGGGTTCGCGGCAGAGTCGTGTTCTTGAAGTGCCCCGACACGTTCTTGAAGTCGCTGGGATTGATCGCTGCAGCCTGCACGTGAACGAGTGCTTCCCCCTCGGCCGGTTCTGGAACCGCGACTTCTTCGATTCGCAACACTGACGGCGGTCCAAATGCTGCGAAACGCAACGATTTCATTACGGGGGTACTCATGGCGCTCCAATCGGTGCGCGTCTCATAAATGGTTGACGTCGAATCCAAGCCATAATGTCGTGGTCCACGCTGATGGTTGCGAGGCGACTCTGGTGCGGGCGTAGACCGGAACTGATGACCGGTTCAGCGGGTCCGTGCCTTGCCGAGCACCAAGCTGAACGGCAGCTAGGCTCGCGGATCCCTCCGTCTCCCTCCATCGTGCAACCCACAAATCACAAGGTGGAGGCCGGACGCCTTGTCACCAGAAACCCCGCCGAGCCGTAGGCTCTAGCGGAGCATCTATATCGAAACGCGCTGGGTCCAGTATTCCCACTATTCGCTCCTTGCGACTGTCGAGGC
>DASYVW010000179.1:0-12118 GCA_035936675.1 Gemmatimonadales bacterium | reverse complement strand
AAATGCCGAAACCGGCGCCCTGGTCCAGCCCGGCCAGAGTCTCATGTCGATCGTGCCGGACCGGGACGTGTGGGTGACGGCCAACCTCAAGGAGACCCAGCTGACCAACGTGCGCGTCGGCGACTCGGTCGTGTTTACCGTCGACGCCTATCCCGGCCGGAAGTTCTCCGGGCGGGTGGAGAGCCTGAGCCCCGCCACGGGCGCCAAATTCGCGCTGCTGCCTCCGGATAATGCCACCGGAAATTTCACCAAGGTGGTGCAGCGGGTTCCCGTCAAGATCGCGGTGGAGCAGTCGACCGACTCGACTCACCTGCTTCGGCCGGGCATGTCGGTCGATGTCGACATCGCCACGAGAAGCCAGCGATCACGAACGCCGACAAGCTCCGCTGCGGTGGACCCAAAACCTTAGCCGCTGATTAACGCAGATGAACGCAGATAGATCTAGCCGGCGTGCTCGCGGCGGCGGACGGATCTAGGGTTTTTACGAAGATTCGAGAAAGCAAGACGTCGGACTTGGGGCTTCGGACCAAAGTTGAGGAGCAATCCAACCTCGAGAACACTAGCTCGCAAGTAATTGAGGATCTGCGCTTCATGTGCGGGCTCAAGCGACCTGACGGCTTTCAGCTCGACTATGACTGACCCCTTCACCACTAGGTCAGCTTTGAAGTTTCCGATAAGCTGACCCCGAAATCGTGCTGTGAGAGGAAACTCCCTCTCAACTTGTAGCCCTTGATATTGCAGCGCGATAGTCATGGCCTCACGGTAAACGGATTCCAAAAATCCATAGCCGAGCTCGTTATACACATCAAAAAACACCCCGATGATTTCCTGGGTGGTCTGCTCGTGCTTGTATCCGCGTTCATCTGCGTTCATCTGCGGCTTGTTTGTTACTGGACGCATCCAATGTGCGCCGTCTAACCAACTCAACCGTACCGGTTAGCTTTGTGACGTGACCTTCCAGCGCAAATTGCTACTTGGCTTTTCGCTCATGGTCCTCCCCGCCCTCCTGGTCGGGGCTGAGGCGATTCGAAGCAATGTCCTCGAGCGCCGGGCACTCCAGGCGTTGGGGCAAAGCATGGCGCGGACCCGGACGTATGCCGAGCTGGAGACGGCGATGTTCGACCAGAGCGACATCATCTGGCGCTATCTCACCGGTATGGATCCCACCGCCCGAAAGGAGTTCCGCCTCGCGGGACAGGTGGTCGACTACTGGCAGCAGCGCTGGGCCGCGGAGCTTCGGCCGGAGGAGATGGCACCGGCCGACGGGGTGCGTGGCATCCAGCAGCAGATCCAGACCGTGGGCGAGAGCGTGTTCCGTCTCTTCGATTCGGGCCAGCGGCAGGCGGCGTTCGCCATGGCTCAGCGAGAGCTCAAGGGCCGGCTTCTTCCCGCCCTGACCCAGATGAACCGGGAGATCTACCGGCGAGCGCGTGAGTCGAGCGTGCGAGGCGCCTACACCCGTCTCGAGGAGATCCTCGCGTCGCAGGAGCGCGTGCTCCTCGTGATCGTTGTCCTTTCCATCGCCGGCGGCCTGCTCGGCTCCTGGCTCATTTCCCGCAGCCTGGCGCGACCCATCAACGAGCTCACCGGTGCAATGGCCGTTGTCGGCGCCGGGCAGCTGGATCACCCGATCACCCCACGCTCCCGAGACGAGATCGGTGCGTTGGCCGGCGCCTTCGGGCGGATGACCGACAACCTGCGCCAGTCCCGGGCTGCCTTGGTTCAATCCGAGAAGCTGGCCTCGATCGGCGAGATGGCGGCGGCCGTGGCGCATGGCCTCAGGAACCCACTCGCCAGCCTGCGCGCGGCGGCGCAGCTGGTGCGGCAGCATCCCGAGGCTCCCTCCTCCCGAGAGCATCTCGATGCCATCGTCGAGGAGGTGGACCGGCTCGACCGACGGATCAGCCACTTGTTGAGCTTCTCCCGGCCGGCGCCGTTCCATCCACTCCAGGAGAACGTTTCCCGTCTGGTCGAAGGTCTGCTGCCGGCCTTTTCCCAGCTGCTGCGGGAGCGAGGTGTCGAGCTCCAGCTCGACCTTCCGGGCGCACTGCCTGAGGTCCGGGTGGATCCGATGCAACTGGAGCAGGCTCTGGTAGAGATCGTTTCCAACGCACTCGACGCGATGCCCTCCGGTGGGCGCCTGCGCATCGCCGCGTCGGTGGATGGACCCGGAGCAGGCGCCGGGTACGTCACGGTCGAGGTCGCCGATACCGGACCCGGAATCCCCGACCACGTCCTTCCCTCCGTCTGTGAACCGTTCTTTACCACCCGGCAGGAGGGGACGGGGCTGGGGCTGGCTATCGCCAAGCGATACGTGGAGCAGAACGGGGGCCGGCTCGAGATCACCAGCCGGCCCGGCGCGACCAGCGTGCGGGTGCGGCTGCCGGCTGCGCAGGCCGAGGCGACGGTCTCGGCATGAGCGGCTCGACCGTTCTCATCGTGGACGATGAGCGCACTCTGGCTCGGGCGGTGAAGGCCTTCCTCGTCCAGGCGGGCTACGAGGCCGAGGTGGCGAGTGACGCCGAGCAGGCCATCGAGCTGCTTCCTACTCTGCGTCCGGACGTGATCTTTGCCGACGTGCGGCTGCCGGGCATGAGCGGCATCGACCTCCTCCGACGGATCCAGGAGTTCGATCCCGCCATCCCGGTCATCATCATGACCGCATACGGCTCGATCGAAGGCGCGGTCGAGGCGGTCAAGCTCGGCGCATTCGATTACATGAAAAAGCCGGTGGACTTGGAGGAGTTGAAGCTCCTGGCCGACCGGGCCCGCGAGACTGCCCTGATGAAGCAGGAGCTCTCCTACTACCGGCGGCGCGCCGCCAGCGAGCTGCCGCTGGCCGGAATGCTCGGCAACTCCCCCGCCATTCTCGCGGTCATGGAGCAGGTCCGCCAGGTCGCCGCGCTGAACGAGACTCCGCCGGTCCTCATCACCGGGGAGACCGGCACCGGGAAGGGACTGGTGGCACGCACTCTCCACAGCTCCGGCCCCCGGGTAGGGAAGCCGTTCATCGACGTAAACTGCACCGCCTTGCCGGCGAGCCTCATGGAGGCGGAGCTGTTTGGCTACGAGCGTGGCGCGTTCACCGATGCCAAGGAGTCGAAGCTGGGCCTGTTCGAGGCGGCCGAAGGCGGCTTTCTACTCCTCGACGAGGTCGGCGACCTGGAGCCCTCGCTTCAGGGCAAGCTGCTTCGGGCCATCGAGGAGCGAACCGTGCGCCGGGTGGGCGGGATCCGCGATCGCAAGATCGACGTTCGCATTCTCGCGGCCACCAACCGCGATCTCGAGCGGGAAGTGCAGCAGGGCCGTTTTCGCAGCGACCTGTATTTCCGCCTGGCGGTGATTCTGCTCCACCTCCCGCCGTTACGGGAGCGGGGCGAAGACGCGCTGATACTCGCCGACCATTTCCTGCGGCGCTTCAGCGCCAAGTACGGGAAGGACGTTCGCCGGATAGACGCGCGGGCCCGCGAGGTGCTGCTCTCGTATCCCTGGCCGGGGAACATCCGAGAGTTGAGTCACGTCATCGAGCGCGCCGTGCTCTGGAGCCGGGACCACACCATCGATGTCGAGCACCTCTCATTGACGACCCCCGTCCGGGGGGAGTCCGACCGGCACGCGCCCGCCCCCGAGCTCCCGCCCGCGGTCACGACTCCAGCCGAGCTCCCGACCGGGGTGGACCTCAGCCAGTGGGAGCGCACGATGATCGAGCGGGCCATGCGCGAGGCCGGTGGCAACCAGACCAAGGCAGCGCAACGGCTCGGCATCACGCGCGACACCCTTCGCTACAGACTGAAGAAGTTCGGCATCCAGGGTGGGTGAAAACACCCACATTGGTTCGGATGCCCCAATGATGGCAATCATCGACGGACCAACCATTCGCCAAGATCAAGGACCCAACTCTCTGGAGGAAAGAAACTTAGACCCGGAGCTCCCGCTGCAGCCCGGGTTGGCACGTCACCTGCTTTATCGTCCGTGTCGTCGGGTCGGTCAATGACCCGAGTGGGTGAAAGCACCCAGGTGAGTTTCCTACAACTGCCCTACACCAACCGGAGCGTACAATGACCTGGACCAAACCCGAAGCCGAAGTCGTAGCCGTCACGATGGAAGTCACTGCCTACGTCGCGACGCTCTAACCAGAGCTGATCTCAAGGGCTCGCGTAAGCGGGCCCTTCGGCTTTCCAGTTGCGCGTCGTTCTTCTTGGTACTGCGGCCGGTGGGGGCTTTCCGCAGTGGAATTGCTGGTGCCCCATCTGTCGCACGGGTCGATCCGATCCGCGTCGCGCCTTCCCTCGTAGCCAATCCACAGCAGCGGTCAGCGCCGACGGAGAACGCTGGTTCCTGCTCAACGCCTCACCCGATATTCGCGCTCAGCTCGCTTGCCTGCCTGGAACCATGCCAGACGGGGTTCGCCACGTCCCGGTCGAAGGAATCGTCACGACGGATGCCGAGCTGGACCACACGGTGGGCATCGTCCTTCTGCGCGAAGCCCGGCAGCTTCAGCTGTACGCAACCTCCGCCGTGCGGTCCATCCTGGAGCGGGAGTCGCGCCTCTTGCCGGTTACCCAGGCGTTCGCCGAGGTCGAGGTGACGGAAATGCCGATCGGGAAACGAATCGCGCTCCGGTATCGAGACGGCCAGACCAGCGGTCTCTCGGTGGAGCCCTTCGAGGTGCCGGCGGGCCCTCCGCGTTTTGCGCCCCGGGCTGCAGCCGGGCACACTGTCGGCCTGACTCTACGCGACGAGGCAACCGGCGGTTCCTGCGTTTTTGTTCCCGGATGTGGCGCTCTCGAGCAATCGCTGCTCCGCCGCTTTGAAGAGACCGATCTCCTCCTCTTCGATGGCACCTTCTGGAGCGACGACGAGTTGGTAGCGCTCGGCATCAGCGACCGCAGGGCGCGCGAGATGGATCACTTGCCCGTGTCCGGCGCTGACGGAAGCCTGTCTCGTCTGGCTGGGCTGACCCGCCCCGTGATCGTGTACACCCACATCAACAACACCAATCCGATGCTGCTGGAGGACTCACCCGAGCGGGAAGCCGTCGAGCGGGTCGGACTTCAGGTAGGCGCCGACGGCACGAGCTTCACGATATGACCAGCACGAGCACGCTCAGTGCTTCGGTCCTGGCGGCTCCCCCGCCTCCACCTATCCCGGTGCTGCACCGGCCGCTCGAGCCCGAGGCGTTGGCCGAGGGTCTTCGGTCCTTCAGCACGTCCTACTACGCCAACCACCCGTTCCATCAACTCATGCATGAGGGGCGTCTGACACCTCGGCAGCTCCAGGGCTGGGTGGCGAATCGGTTGGCGTACCAGCGGGCCATACCCCGGAAGGACGCCGCCATTATTTCCAACTGCCCCTCCCCCGACGTGCGGCGCGAGTGGATGCAGCGGATTGTCGATCATGACGGCAGCAGCCCGGGGACTGGCGGGATAGAGATGTGGATCCGCCTCGGAGAGGCACTGGGCGTGCCGCGAGAGGAGATGGAAGACGAGCGGCACGTCCTGCCCGGGGTTCGCTTTGCCGCCGAGGCCTACGTGACGTTCTGCAAGACGAAGCCGTGGATCGACGCCGTAGCGTCGTCGCTCACCGAGCTCTTTGCCCCCGACCTGATGCGGAAGCGCATCGCCGCCTTTCCCGAGCATTATCCGTGGATTCGGCCGGAGGCACTGGAATATTTCCAGAGCAGGCTGGTGCAGGCACCACGCGATAGCCAGCAGGGGCTGCGGCTGGTTCAGCAGCACTGCACGACGGTCGAGGGCCAGCGCCGAGCGTTCGAGGCGCTGGCATTCAAGCTCGAGATGCTCTGGCTGATGATCGATACCATTCACAATGCTTACGCCGAATGACGCTACTCGGGCCCGACACCGTGCCCCGGCTCTGGCGGCTCGCCCGGCTGGAGTACGATCCTGTGCGCCAGAAGCATGTACTGCTCTACCCTGAGGGCGCCGTGCTGCTGAATGACACCGGCGCGGCTATTCTCGAGCTCTGCAACGGGACCCGCACCGTGGACGAGATCGTCACCATTCTGACTGAGCGCTATCACGCCGACGTGAGCGCGGATGTCAACGAGTATCTGAGCCAGATGGCAGATCGGGAGCTGGTACGTGCCGGATAACGTTCCCACAACCCTGTTGGCCGAGCTGACTCACCGGTGTCCGCTCCACTGCCCCTACTGCTCCAACCCGTTGGAGCTGATCCGGGCCGAGGCAGAGCTCTCGACTGACGACTGGAAGCGGGTCTTCTCCCAGGCTCGCGAGCTCGGCGTGCTCCAGCTCGGACTCTCGGGCGGCGAGCCGCTGTTGCGGAAGGACCTCGAGGAGCTTGCCGCCCACGCACGGCAGCAGGGGCTGTATTCGACCCTGGTGACCTCCGGGCTGGGATTGACCCGAGCCCGCGCCGAACGGCTGAAGGAGGCCGGGCTCGAGCACATCCAGATCTCCATTCAGGACTCCGACCCTGAGATCGCGGAGCGCATTGCGGGCGTGCGCTCGGTCAGGCACAAGCAGGCGGCGGCAGCGTTGGTGCGAGAGCTGGGTTTTGCCTTCACGATCAACGTCGTGCTCCACCGGGCCAACCTCGACCGGATTGGAGAAATCATCGAGATGGCCGCCGAGCTCGGTGCCGACCGGATCGAGCTGGCAAATACGCAGTACTACGGGTGGGGCCTCCAGAACCGGGCCGCGCTCATGCCCACCCGTGAGCAAGTCGAACGCTCGAGGGAGATCGCCGAGCAGGCCATCCAGCGCTATCGGGGCCGGATGCAGATTACCTACGTCTTGCCCGACTATTTCGAGGCCTACCCCAAGGCCTGCTATGGTGGGTGGGGCAAGGTCTACCTGGTAGTGGCCCCCAACGGCATCGTCCTTCCTTGCCACGGAGCCACCCAGATCACCACTCTCAACTTCGACAACGTGCGAGCGCACTCGTTGGAGTGGATCTGGAGTGAGTCCGAGGCGTTCCGCGCCTACCGCGGTGACGCCTGGATGAAGGAGCCATGTCGCTCCTGTCCTCGGAAGACGGTCGATTTCGGTGGGTGTCGCTGCCAGGCTTTTGCCCTGACGGGCGACGCGACGAACCCGGACCCCGTCTGCACCCTCACTCCCCTGCGCCGCATCATCGACGACGCCCTGCACGAGCCGTCCCGTCCCATGAACGAGTTTCAGTACCGCCACATCGCAGACGAGCCCGCCGCGGTGTGAGCGGATTGCCGCCCGCGATCGAAGCCGAGCGGCTGGGACGCGATTACGGCGACACGCGGGCGCTCGACGCGCTCGACCTCGTTGTGCCCCAAGGCGCGCTGTTCGGACTCCTCGGTCCCAATGGCGCCGGCAAGACCACCACCATGCTGCTCCTCGCCACCCTGCTGGCCCCTACCCGAGGCGTGGCGCGAATTTTCGGCCAGGACGTCACCCGGGAGCGCCGGGCCGTTCGTCGGAAACTCGGACTGGTGTTCCAGGACACCACCGTCGACGGTCTGCTGACGGTGTCGGAGAATCTGCTCTTTGCCGCCCGCCTGGCGGGTTTAGGCGGACGTGCGGCGCGGGAGGCGGTGGCCCGGGGCATCGAGTGGGCTGGACTCGGTGATCGCGCCGGCACGCCGGCCCGACAGCTCTCCGGCGGTTGGCGCCGGATCGTAGACCTCGTCCGGGCCCTGCTGCACCAACCCGATCTCCTCATTCTCGATGAGCCGACCGTCGGACTCGACCCGGAGCATCGGGAGCGGGTCTGGTCGCTGCTGGAAAGCCGCCGCCGCGACCATGGTACCACCATCCTGTTCTCTACCCATTACCTGGCCGAGGCAGAGCCGGCCGACCGCGTAGTGCTCCTCGCCATGGGTCGTGTCGTGGCGAGCGACTCGCCGGCGGCGCTCAAAGCCACCATCGGTGTCGAAGTCGCGGAAATCGAGGGCCCTGGCGCCGAGCGGCTGGCCAAGGCTCTATGCGGTCTCGGAGCCGCCCAAACCACAGGACGCACCGAGCGTGGCTTCCGGGTAGGGCTCAGCGGGGAGCGCGATGCCGTGATCGAGCTGGCTGGATCGGCGCCGGGGATCGTGCGGTTTGCCCTCCGCCCGGCAACACTGGAGGATGTCTACTTCGCGCGCACCCAACCGGGCGGCCACTGATATGAGCACCGTGAGTGCGGTGTACGGCATCGTGGCGCGAGACCTGACCCGCACCACCCGGCAGACCAGCCGCCTGCTGGGCGGAGTTGCGCGGCCGTTCATGTGGCTCCTGCTGGTGGGGACCGGATACAACGCCATTGCCCGACTCGACGGCGACCTATCGTATCAGGCCTTCGTCTACCCCGGGATCATCGTGATGGCGGCGCTGTTCGGCGCCATGTTGACCGCGATCTCGACGGTCTACGACCGGGAGTTCGGCATGCTGCGGCTGATGCTGGCCAGCCCGGCAGGTGCTCCGGCTGTGCTGGCCGGACGGGCGCTGGCAGCAGCCCTGGTGGGTTTCCTGCAGGGAGGCATCGTGCTGGCCTGCGCGCCGCTGGTGGTATCGGTGGAGCCGCGGACCTTCATTGCGGCAGCAGGGGCCTTGGCACTCGCCTGCCTGTCGAGCAGTGTGCTCGGGCTGGTCGTGGCGGTCCGCTTGAGATCGGTCGAGAACTTCGCCGGTGTGATCAATGTGGTGCTGTTTCCCCTGCTCTTCGTGAGCGGCGCGCTGTACCCAACCAGGGGAATGCCGCACCTCCTTCGGCTACTGGCGCAGGCAAACCCGGTCTCCTATCAGGTCGACCTGATGCGGCATGCCTTTGGCCAGCCGGCGGAGTTCTCGATGCAACTCGACATCCTGGTACTGGTCCTGGTCACGCTGGTGGTGTTCGGATTGGCGTCTCTGCTGTTCGATACCGAGCAGCGGTTCATCAGCCGCAGGACGGCCACCGGTTAGCAGCGGCCGTTATGCTCCGGGGGAACGGTGAGGTCGCGACGAACCGTGATCCGCTGCTCCACTCGTGAGCGCACCGGCTGGCGGATCGAGCGCCCCGCTGGAACCGAGGTCTCCACCATGATCCGCCGGTCCCGTCGCAAGAGCCCAAGCAGGGGGTGCCAAACGAAAGTGCCGTGCTCCTGGCTCACCTGACGAAGCGGGAGCGAAGCGGTGTCTCTTGGAATGGGATTGCTCCTCGCCTCCCGCCGGACGTCCAGCTCGAATCGGTAGAGCGGAACCCCGGACATTCCGCTGTCGGCCATCCGCCGGAGCGTGACACCTGCCGAGTCGCTCCACGCTTGTCCCGGCCGGAGCTGCCGCGGTGGCAGAGGCGGAAAGAAGTCGTCGAGTGCCGTGCCCATGCCGGCAACCTCCGCCACTTCATCGGGTACGAACGGGCGAGCCTGGCTGAGATAGGTGCCTGACCCACTCAGAGCGCCACGGTAGCGCCCTCCCAGCAAGCCGTCAGTATCGGGACGTATCGTGGTCTCCTGGGATTTGCGCCACAGGGAGAGTGAGTCCAGCCATCCCTCCAGCGACACTCCGTCCACCGCCGGCCTGGCCCGGAACTGCCAGACGCCTCTCCGCCCCGCCGTCTGCTCCCGGATCCGCCCACTGGTCTCAGTCCGAATATCGGATTCGGTGGTCTCAAGAAACTGGGCGCAGTTGAGTTGAGGCGCGCTGTAGCGCACCTCCCCCGCCTGGCTCTGCGCGTGGCCGGCACTCCCCCGACCCCACAGCAGCACTGACAGCACCGCTGCCCGTCCCAAGGCACGCCGGGCGGCCGTCCTGGCTTTATCTCGAAACGAACTTTGCACTCTCATCTCATCTCACCGCGCGGTCCGACAATCTCATCGATCGCGGCCACGCCCGTCCTACTCCGCCTGCATGAAGGGGTAGCGATAGTCCTTCGGCGGGCTCAGCGTCTCCTTGATGCTCCGAGGCGAGACCCACCGAAGCAGGTTTAACACCGAGCCGGCCTTGTCGTTGGTGCCGCTGGCGCGCGCGCCACCGAATGGCTGCTGGCCCACTACCGCTCCGGTGGGCTTGTCGTTGATGTAATAGTTGCCGGCTGCGTTTCGGAGGGTTCGGTCCGCTTCGGCCAGGGCCCGCCGGTCGCGGGCAAACACGGCACCGGTCAGCGCGTAGGGACTGGTCTGGTCCACCAGCGTAAGCGTTTCATTCCACCGGCTGGCGGGATATACGTATGCGGTAAGCACCGGACCGAACAACTCCTCGCACATCAGCCGGTAACCCGGATCCTCCACCTGGATCAGAGTGGGCTGCACAAAGAACCCCACTGAATCGTCGGTGCCACCCCCTGCCAGGATCTTCACCCCTGGGTCTCGCTTGGCCGCCTCCAGATGGTCCCGCAGTTTCGTGAATGCACGCCGGTCGATCACCGCACCCATGAAGTTTCGGAAGTCAGCCACGTCGCCCACCCTAATGTCCTCGATCATCCCGACGACCCGATCCCGCACCGCCGGCCACAAGGTGTCGGGGATGTACGCGCGCGAGGCAGCGCTGCACTTCTGCCCCTGATACTCATACGCGCCACGAACGATTCCCACCGCGAGCGCGTCCACGTCCGCGCTCGGGTGAGCCAGGATGAAGTCCTTACCACCGGTCTCGCCCACGATCCGGGGATACGCGGCGTACCGCTCCAGGTTCTGCGCCACCGATCGCCACAGACTATGGAAGACAGCAGTCGATCCGGTGAAATGAATGCCGGCGAGGTGCCGTTCCGCGAGCAGGGTTTCGCTCACCTCGATCGAATTTCCGGGGAGAAAGTTGATGACCCCTGGGGGGAGCCCAGCCTCTTCGAGCAGCTTGAAGAAGTGCCAGTTACTGAGCATCGCCGTGGCAGACGGCTTCCACACCACGGCGTTGCCCATCAAGGCGGGCGCGGTTGGGAGATTGCCGCCGATTGCTGTGAAGTTGAACGGCGTGATGGCATAGACGAAGCCCTCGAGCGGGCGATGATCCATGCGGTTCCAGACGCCGGCCGATGACTCGGGCTGCTCGCGGTAGATCCGTTCGGCAAAGTGCACATTGAACCGCAGGAAGTCGATCAGCTCGCACGCGCTGTCGATCTCGGCCTGGAACGCCGTCTTGCTCTGGCCCAGCATGGTCGCCGCATTCAAAAGCTGGCGGTAGGTCGTCGCCAGCAACTCGGCGGCCCTGAGGAAGACCGCGGCTCGATCCTCGAAGCGCCAATGACTCCAGTCGCGCTGAGCCTCGATGGCTGCCTTCACCGCCGCCTCGATCGTCGCCCGATCCGCCTGATACGTCCTGGCCAGCACCCGCCCGTGACAATGGGGCGAGACCACGTCGTGGGTGACCCCGGTACGAACCTCCCGGCCTCCCACCACGGCGGGAATGTCCGCCTGCTGGGCGCCGACGGCCGTGAGGGCGGCCTTGAGGGCCGCTCGTTCCTGGGATCCCGGCGCATAGCTCAGCACCGGTTCGTTTCGAGGGGTGGGGATGTTGGGGGTGCCGCTCATCACTCTACCGGAAGACGAAGGTCCGGCAAAGATAATCAGAACAGCCCGGCCGGCGGCTTCCCTGGTCCTCCCACGAGGGGCTTCGGAAGGACGATGAATCCGTTGGCCTTCAGGATGGCCTGGCCTTCGGGGGAGAAGACGAATCGCACGAACGCAATGGCGGTTTGAGGATGGGGAGCGGCCGCCGGGATGGTCAGCCCATACACGATCGGCTCGCCCTGAAACTCCACCGAGTCGCCGGCCGCACGGTTTGCCCCGGGCACGCGCACCTTGGCCTGGCTGTACCAGGCGGCCCGTTTGGGGTCGCTGAGATCGATCTCGGGCGGGAGCTGCACGTAGGGAAGCCCCGCTGTCTTGGCGATCGACGCGTAAGACCAGGAATAGTCCAGCTCGCCGGCTTGGACCAGCGCCGTCAGGTCGGCCTCCTTGGGACGGATGTACCTCGGAGGGTGGGCCCGCTCGAGCCGGGAAGCGAGGCCGGGCTGGTGGTAGAACTTCTCCGCCAGTTGAAAGACCATCAGGGTGCGATACCCGTTGGGGTCGAGGGCCGGGTCCGAGTGGCCGGAACGTACGCCGGTCCATCCGACGTGGCCGCGGTGATCCAGAAGTTCAAGGAAAAAGATCCCGGCATGACCAAGATATTTGCCGACGCGTACGGATACGCCGTGTTCCCGACCG
>DASYVW010000178.1:0-3871 GCA_035936675.1 Gemmatimonadales bacterium | reverse complement strand
GCTCTGCTTGCCCTGATGATCGGGACCGTCCTCGCAGCGGCCGCCGGACGTTCGATTGCCCGGCCGCTCATCGAGATCGGATCCGCTGCGCAGGCGATCGCGGCAGGGGCGCCACCGCGTTTCCCCCGCTCCGGTGTTCCCGACATCGACCGATTGGTGCAGGCGCTCCGTCAGATGCACCAGCAGTTGGGCGACCGGTTCGACGAGCTCCGGCGGGAGCAGGCCGAAACGGGGGCACTGGTCGAGTCGATGGTCGAGGGCGTGATCGCCGCGGACGAGCGGGGCCGGATTGTGACCGCCAATCCTGCCGCGCGCCGCCTGCTCGGTTACGAAGCTGGCGAGACCTTGCCGGGGCTCCCCGAGCTCTTCCGGGTGAAGGCCGCGCGTGAGGTCGTCAATGCCGTGCTGCAGGGTGAGCCGGTGCAGGATCGCGAGCTCGAGATGGACGGCGGCGTGTTTCTGATGAACGCCCGGCCGTTGCCATCGGGCGGTGCCGTCCTGGTGATCCACGATCTCACCGCGATGCGCCGGCTGGAGGCGATGCGGAGAGACTTTGTCGCCAATGTTTCCCACGAGCTCAAGACCCCGCTCACCTCCATCTCAGGCTATGCCGAGACGCTATTGGGCGACACCCCCGACGCCGGGACCACCCGGGGGTTCCTCATCACCATCCTCAATAACGCGCGCCGGATGCAGCGGCTGGTGGATAACCTGCTCGACCTGGCGAAAATCGAGGCAGGTCACTGGCTGCCGGAGCGGGAGCAGGTGGACGTGGCCTCGGTCGCGCGCGAGACCTGGACCGAGCTGCGGGACCGCGATACGGCGCGGTCCATCGAGTTCGAGGTCGATGTCGCAGGCGACGCGGCGACGGTCCTGGCCGATGCCGACGCCGTCGGCCAGGTGCTCACTAACCTGCTCGACAACGCAGTGCGCTATACCTCACCGGGCGGTCGCATCGTGTGTCGCAGCCGGCGGGATGACGGCGGGATCGCCATCAGCGTGAGCGACAATGGCACGGGGATCGTGCGCGAGCACCTGCCCCGGATCTTCGAGCGATTTTATCGCTCGGACCCGTCCCGCTCACGGGAGGAAGGTGGCACCGGCCTGGGGCTCGCGATCGTGAAGCACCTGGTGGAGGCTCACGGCGGGAGGGTGTCGGCGGAGAGCGAGCGGGGGGCCGGTACGACGGTTACCTGCTGGTTTCCGAACGGGGCGGCCTGAGCCGGTTCCGTGGCCGGACGCTCACACACCTCGCGATAGCTCCGATCCAGTCGCTCCATCTCCCGTTCCCAGGTCAGCGCTTCCGCCGTGAGCCGCGCTCCCTGAGCCAGTCGCCGGGTCAGCTCAGGGTCGGTCGCGAGCGTCACCATCGCGCGAGCCATACTTCCAACATCTCCCTCCGGGAAGGCCAGCCCGTTCCCCTCGTTTCTGAGGTGGTCGCGCACCCCCCCCGCCGGTGCGGCGATGACTGGGAGTCCGCTCGCCATGGCCTCGAGCACCACCAGGCCCAGCGTCTCGGTGACCGATGCGAAGACGAACGCGTCGCAGCTGGCATAGAGATCGGGAAGGCGGGTTTGCCGATCGAGGAAGCCAAGAAAGGTGACCCCGTCCGGGGCCGCGGCCCGCAGTTCAGCTTCCCGCGGCCCGGCTCCAGCCATCACGAGGTGAACCCGTCCGGCAGGCAGGGTATCGGCTGCCAGTCGAAAGGCTTGAATGATGTGCTCCGCCCGCTTTTCAGGAGCCAGCCGGCCCACGTACAGGAACACGAAGGCATCGCCGGCGCCCAGCTCCGCTCGTAGCGCGGCACTCCGCCGACGCGGATGAAAGAGCTCCGCGTCCACTCCCCGGCCCCATACCTCTATATCCTTCGCACCGAGCGCTGCCACGTCTCCTCGGGAGATGCTCGAGGGGGTGTACACCCGGCGGCTACGGCGGTGGAAGCGGCCCAGGTAGGCCGACACGGTGGGCCGGAGCCAGGGCGCGCCGTACGCGTCGGCGTATCGAGCGAAATCGGTGTGGTAAGACGAGACCATCGGCAGCCCGCTCCGGCCCGCCGCGGACTATCCCATCCGGCCGATGCTGAACTCGGTGGCGCAGTGAACCAGGTCCGGGCGGAAGCGTTCTACCAGCCGGCGTACCGGACCTATCCAGGGCAACGCCAGCCTGACTTCGGGGTACCGAGGCATCGGCACGCTCGGAATGGTCACCAGCTCCGCCGGCCCCTCATTCGAGCCGGTCTGGCCGCCCCACTGGGCGTGGGTGGCTGCGGGATACCGGGGCGCCACCACCGCGCATTGCCAACCCAGGCGGGACAGGCCGCTCACCATCAGCGCTGTGACGATCGAAACTCCATTGACCTGAGGAGGATAGGTGTCGGTACAGAAGAGAACGCGCATCGACGCTCCGAGCGGGGACCGGAAACTCTGGGGCCGTGGTAACGGTTAGGTGAAGGTCCGGCCCCGGTTGGTGGCCGGACCGGCGAATCGTTACGCTGTCGTGACGTAGACGGCTAGCGCTGTACTAGCGCTATACAGGAACTAGGTGGAATCTACAGGCCAGCATATGACTATCCAGGAGCCTTTGGCACACCCGCGTCTCGCAGCCATCGACGTCGGCAGCAATACGATTCGGCTCACTGTAGCCGAGGTCCAGGACGATGATACCTATCGTATTCTGGATGAAGAGCGCGAGATGGTCCGTCTCGCTGAAAAGCTGGATCGAACCGGCCGCCTATCGGACGCGGCGGTTGAACGGGCGCTCGCGGCTATCGGGAAGATGAAGGCGATCGCGGACGGCTTCAAAATAACTGAGCTCCGGGCAATCGCGACCAGCGCGGTGAGAGAGGCTGCCAACGGCCATGGGTTCACCCGGGAAGTCATGCGGCAGCACAAGGTCCGCCTCGACGTGATCTCGGGTGAGGAAGAAGCCGAGTTGGCGTTCCGCAGCGCCGCCCGCCATTTCGATCTCCAGGGGCGCTCGACCGCGGTAGTCGATATCGGTGGTGGAAGTGTCGAGGTCATTCTCTCCGCCGGAACGGCAATCGATCAGGTCTACTCGCTCCCGCTCGGCGCGGTGCGAGTCACCGAGCGCCTGGTCCGGTCGGACCCGCTGCGGGACAAGCATTGGAAGCTGATGAAAGCGGAGATCGATCGCGGCATCCGGGCCGCCATCCGGCAGCCTGCTCACCGGGCTGAGATCATGGTCGGCAGCGGCGGCAGCTTTACCGCGCTGGCCCACATGTCAAAGTGGCAGCGTGAGGGCCGTCATGGGTCGGTCCAGGGCTACGTGCTTACGCCGGCAGAGATCATTCACCTGCTCGACCGGCTGCGGGAAGCTCCGCTCGAGGCCAGACGCCGCATACCCGGACTGAGCCCCGATCGCGCCGACATCATCCTGGCTGGCGCTACCGTCATCGCTCGTCTGGTGCGGCGGCTCGGAACCCAACAGATATTGGTGAATGAGCGCGGGATCCGGGACGGCCTCCTTCTGCACATGATCTCGGAGCTACCGGGCCGCCCCTCGATCGCGCACCTCCCGCAGTCGGGCAACCGGATGGAATGGGCCCGCCACTTCGCTCGGAAGTGCCGGTCGAACGAGCGGCACTGTGAGCAAGTGGCCACGCTGGCCCTCCAGATCTTCGACGGCCTCAAGGCGCGCTTTGGATTACCAGCCTCGAGCCGGGATCTGCTGCAGGCCGCAGCGCTGCTGCACGACATCGGTTATCTCATCAGTCACTCGAAACACCACAAGCATGCCTATCATCTGATCTTGCATGGGGATCTGCCCGGTTTCTCCCCCCACGAGGTTGAGTTGATTGCCAACGTGGCCCGCTATCACCGGCGAGCGTTCCCGAAGAAGCGCCACGAGAACC
>DASYVW010000177.1:0-6124 GCA_035936675.1 Gemmatimonadales bacterium | reverse complement strand
CCGGCCACGCGTCTGGAGCTGGATCATGCGATCACTCGGCTCTACGCGGGGCAATCGCTGTCGCTGGCCGCAATCCCTTACGCAGCCAACAATGACCGCCGATACGATCAGGTCGTGTGGAGCTCTGACGCGCCGGCGGTTGTGGGGGTAAGCGCCTACGGAAGGTTGAGTGCGGGCCGCCCCGGCCGGGCCAGGATCACGGCGCGTGCCGGCAACGCCACCCGCACGTTTGGAATCACGGTCGCCCCGAACCCCGTCACCAAGCTGAGGCTCGACCCTGCGTCAGCCTCGATCCGCACCGGCGAGGTTGTCCGTCTTGCCTTCCAGGCTCTCAACCGCAGCGGACGCGCGGTCGCTGACGCCGCTCCCGAGTGGAGCCTCAATCCGGGCAACGGCCAGGTCGACGCCGATGGACTCTTCGTCGCCGATATCCCCGGCAACTATCGCGTCACGGCCAGTTTTGCGGGCCAAGTGGTCGAGGCCACCATCGATGTTCGACCCCGCGACGTACGCCGACCGGCAACATTGGTCGGACGGGTACCGCTCCACTTCCGGGCCGCGGAGTTCTGGCTCCACCCAGACGGGCGCCACGGTTATCTCAGCACGATCGGTGACCGGGTGTACGCCATCGACGTGAGCAATCCTGCCGCGCCGGCAATTACCGATTCTGTCGTGGTGGACGCGCGCACGATCAACGATGTCATGACGACGGAGGACGGCAAATACGGCGTCCTCACCCGGGAAGGCGCCTCGACCCGCAAGAACGGCATCGTCATCCTCTCCTTCGAGGACCCCGCTCATCCCAAGCCGATCGCGGAGTTCACCGAGACCGTTACCGGCGGCGTGCACAGCACGTTCATCTATCGGGGATACGTGTATCTCACCGATGACGCGACCGGATCGCTCCGGGTGATCGACATTCGCGATCCATACAAGCCCCGTCAGGTGGCACGCTGGCAGACCCGGCCGGACGAGGCCGGAAACTTCCTTCACGACATAGATGTGAAGGACGGCCTCGCCTACCTGAGCTATTGGAACGAGGGTCTGGTCATCCTGGACGTGGGCAAGGGGATCAAAGGCGGCAGCCCGGAGAACCCCCGGCTCGTGTCGCAGTACAAGTACGACCTGAACTCACTCTACCGGGATGTCGAGGCCGTCGGAGGGCCGGGGTTCATTCGCGGCACCCATACCGCGTGGCGTGCGGGCAAGTACGTGTTCGTGGGCGATGAGGTCTTTTCAGCCACGCCACGTTCCACCGAAGGCGGCGGGGTGGTGGGTCTGGGCCGCGCGTTTGGCCGGCTTCATGTGGTCGACGTGTCCGATCTCGAGCGGCCCAAGGAGGTGGCGTATTACGAGCCCAAAGACGGAGGGAGCCACAACGTCTGGGTGGCGGGTGACACGCTGTATCTGGGCGATTACCAGGGGGGGCTCCGGGTGCTCGACATCTCGGGCGAGCTCCGCGGCGACCTTCTCCGGCAGGGCCGTGAAGTCGCGCACGTGGTGACCGGCGACAGTACCGGGGTGGTCCCCAACGCCCCCAATGCCTGGGGCGCGCTCTACCGCAACGGCCTGATCTATGTGCCCGACATTAACTCCGGGCTCTGGATCGTGAAGGTGGAGCCCAAGTCAGAGTTGGTGCCGTAGGCGGGCGGGCGGACAGGCGGACAGTAGAGCGTTCGCATGCGTCCGACCGGTGGGCAGGTTTTTGCATCGGTAGAAAAACGTCCGTCCGGCCGTCCGCCTGTCCGGCCGTCCGCCTGCCCCGCTATATTTGCGATCTATGACCACTCCCCAGACGCTCGTCGTCCGCACCTTCACCGATCGTGCGGAAGGGCTCTCACACTTTCTGCTCCGGGCCGGTGAAGCTCCCCGACTGGTGGCCTTCGACGATGCCCTCGGCTGCCCGGTGGAAACCGCCCTTGCCGCGCTGGAGTGGACGGGCGCGGTCGGCATCCTCCATGATGATGACCTGCTGCACGCCGCCCGGCTCACGAGTGAAACCGCGGCCGCGGTAGTCGAACGCAAGGCCCAGGACGGCCGGCGCTACGTGTACCTGGGCCCCCGGCTCGACGCACCGCCGATGGATGTCTTCGAGGGTGCGATCCTGTTCGACGAGCCCGGGGTCAAGGCAGTCGAGTTTACCCAACGGGCCCATGGGCTGGCGCATTTCCTCCGCGCGACCGCGGGCGCCGGCGCACTCCTGGCGCTCCTCGGGCGCCGCGCGCCGGAGGTGCGGCATCTGCGCCGATGGCTCGGACCCATCATTCAAGAGCTCGATTTTCCGCGCCCTTTGGTGGCAGGCTGGTTTGCAGCCGGGTCCGCCGGCTGTCTGTTCTCGTCGCCCGAAGGCGAGCCGACCTACCGCTACATCGAAGTCGGGATGGAGTCATGACCCGGTGCACCTGGCTACTGCTGGGAAGTCTGGCCTCCGTCGGCCCGGCGAGCGCCCAGACGGTCATGCGCCCCGAGCCTCCGCTCGACTCCGCCCGTGCCGCGGTGCGCGACGCACTCCTGATCCTGCGGGATTCACTCAACACCGTCGATGGGGCGGCCGCCCGGCTTCAGCGAGATTTCCGGCAGGCGTCGGGGGCTTCCCTGCTGTCACGCGCGCGGGTCATGCGAGACGCGTGTGCCCGATCCGAACGCACTGTAGCTCCGACCCGAAGGGCGGTGCTGAACGGGGAGCCGCTCGAGCCGCGTCGAATGAAGCACCGGAGTGAGCTTGTGAAAGCGATGGACCACTTAAGCGGCGCACTGGCGCGGTGCGAGTTGGACTTTGCCGCTATGAGCCGGCCGGGTCAGGGAGAGACCGTGCGAGGTTATGGCAATGACCGCGCGATCCGGGTCCAGTCCGCCTTGCGGAGGTACGAGAACGCTCTCCGTGGGTTCCTCGGCGTCATGGGGATCAAGGTCACACCGCTCGGCGCGAACCCACGCCCTTCGGCCGGGTAGCCCGGAAAATGTGGATTCACATGTCCACATTTTGTGGAGGGACTAGGGTATGGCCAGCGTTGCGTGAGGGTTAGCTTTCCACATCCGATGCACCTAAGAACGACGTAACCCGAAGAAACATAGGCACTTGCGACTCCGTCGCTGGTGCCTATCTTTGTGCCACTGCTTGAAGGATACGTGCTGCGACCCCGTGTTTCAGCGTCGGCCTTGAGGCAGGTTCGAGTGGGATATCAGGGGAGAGCGCCGACGCAACCAAGGGCTCAGGCGTTCGTCGATCCTGGTGATCACTCCGACTCGGACAGGTGAAGCCAGTCGCGTGCTTCATCCACCCCGATCTAGCGCCTCGGGGTGCAGTGCGAAGGGTCAGTCCGCGACCCGATCCGACTCGCAGCGCTCGCATAGACGAACCAGGTAGGATGGCCATCCTGGCCTGGGGATGGATGCCAAGGCTTCACCGGGCCCTCCCGAGCGGCGAATCAGCCAACCGGTGGCAGGTGAGAGAAGAACGGGGGCAGAGATGCCCCGACCTTGGATAGTCAATGTGTGGGACGGCCGTCTAGCCACGACTAGACGGCCGTTCCGTTTTTTGTATGGGCCCCTTATTGACTGCCCCAATAGCCCCTAGCCCCTAGCCCCTGTAATTTCAGGCATGAAGCCGCTCCTCGTTCTGGTACTGGATGGGGATACCGAGCGCCGGCAGGAGATCCTGACGCTCCTGCGGCAAGCCGGCCACCAGGTGGCAGTCGCAGACGGTGCCCCACCCGGCGAGGCAATCGAACTCCGTAGTTATGACCTTCTGGTGCTCGATCCGGCCCTTCCGAGTGTCGACTTCGCCGCCCTGAGGCAGGCCATTTCCTCCGCCGCGCCGGCGATGCCGGACTCGCTGGAGGATGCAGAGCGCCGCCACCTGGCTCTCATGCTCCGGCACACCTCCGGCAACAAACGGAAAGCAGCTCACCTGCTCGGCATTTCGCGCTCAACGCTGCTCAACAAAGTGAGGAAGTATGGGCTCGAGGCCTGAAACGGTAGCCGGCAGAAGAGCCGGACTGCAAGGCTGGGGCCTTGTGGTGGTCGCGCTGGTGGTGCTCTCGATGCATACGACTCCGGAGGCAGTGGCACAGATGCGTGGCCCCATTCCCAACGGCCGGGTTACATCCGGGACGCTCAGCTTCGACGGCCACGCCACCATGGGCGACTTCACCGGCACGACCAGCACAGTGACCGGGCAGCTTACCGGCGCACCCGACATCAACAGTGTGCGAGGTTGGGTGGAGGCGCCGGTCCAGTCGCTCAAGACTGGCGACCGCAAACGGGATAAGGACCTCAACAAATCAATGGAGTCCAGCAAGTATCCCAATCTGCGCTTCGACCTGAACCGGATAACTGCGACGAAGTCTGCCGGCGACAGCATGCCCGTGACCCTGTACGGCACTCTAAACATTCACGGGGTGACTCGGCGCCTGGAGCTCCCGGGGACGATTGCGTTCAACGGGGCGAATGCCCGGGTGCATAGCGACTTTCCTCTGAACCTCAAGGAGTACGGGATTGGCGGGCTGAGCAAGATGCTTGGCATGCTGAAGATGCACGAGAACATCGAAGTGCACGTGGACGTCGTCTTTGGGTTGGGTGCGGGGGGCTGAGAGAGAAAAAACGGCCCGGATCCATGCAGGCATCCGGGCCGGGCCGTCCGTTCGAAGGGGCCGTCGCCCTCCGCTCGTGCGACCATTAGCGGACGAGCCGAACTCTTCCAAGACGAGAGATCACTATTGTGCGGCTGGCCGAGCCACGGGAGAGCCGCAAGGTGGCGTTGGAAAAGCCGAGGGTCAGTCCCTGGGGCGAAAAGGTGAACTGACGAGCCGGCCCCTCGAGCGCAACGTGAGCGGCCGCCGGCCCATATTCAGTCCACAACGGGCTCGCCTGCCCTCGCGGCCGGATGGCGAGATTGGCGGAGTCGATGGTTAGTACCAGTACCTGACTGCGGGTGATGGCCATGATACGCGCTCGCCGGTGTGCCGCCACGAGGTGATTGGCCTCCGACTGCACCTCGATGTGATCCAGCGCTCCGGAAAGGCGAGGAAGCGCAATTCCAAACAGCAGGCCGGCGACTGCAACGACCAGCATCAGTTCAACGAGGCTAAACCCTTGTCGCATGGCTCAGGATAGGGGCAGAAGCTGCCTCTGGTGGCACCGTTTTTGTGCGGACCGCGGCGGCAATTTGCGGTCTCGTTGTTGCCATCAGGGCAGCCCTTGTGTGGGTGGGTTCGGCACGCGATACTAGCAGGACCCCCGCAGGCCCAACATGAGACGAAGGGCGCCATTGTACACGCCTGAGCTGCTGTTCGGTGAGGTTGGGTTATCGTCGGACATTCTCAATCACGAGCCATTTCTCGAGCGCGCCAGGCTCCAACGGGAGCAGGAACGCGACGGGTCGGCTCGGCTTGCGCTTGGCGCGTACGTCGTTGCCCGTCTGATCAACAAGCTGCTCACCTTGGAGGCCAGCGCAGACACGCTCGACGGCTTCCGCTGGCAGCTCGATGCAGTGCGTCGCCACATTGACGAGCTTCCTGCCGATGTGCCCGAGACCGCTCACCTGGCCGGTATCGCGGCCGCGGTGCCCGCCGAAGGGCGGATCAGCGCCGGTCTTTGGATGAACCTCTCGGCCTACGCCTACTTTCTGGAACATGAGGGACGGCTCGAGGAGAGCCTGGAGATCCTCAATCTGGCTGCGCGAGCCCAGGGACAGGATACCCCACCACACGACTTTGCCGCGTACGCGCTGTTCGGTGCCCGGCTCAACCGCCTACTCGCCCGCTGGGACACGGCCACCACGTGCTACGCTGCGGCGGAAGAGGCGGCACTCGCATGTGGCGATAACGTCTCCGCTCTCCGCGGCCGCCTGGGGCAAGGTGCGGTCCACCGCGGCCGCGGCAATCTGCCACTCGCTCGCGAGATCGCGGATAGCGTTGTGCGTGATGCATCGAGGCTCAACCTCCCCGAGGTGCAGGCTCTGGGGTACGCAGATCTAGGCGCAGTCTACGCGCTCCAGGGTCTGCAACTCGAGGAGCTGGAAGCCAACTACCGGGCGTTCCGCCTCACGCCCGATGCCCACCAGCGCATGCGTACCCTGGGCGACCTGGGAATCGGACTCTATCGGATCGGCGCGTTCCAGGTG
>DASYVW010000176.1:0-5411 GCA_035936675.1 Gemmatimonadales bacterium | reverse complement strand
CATATCCCACCACACGTCGCTCGAATCGTCTTTCACGACGCAGCGCGCCCCGGCACGGCGCGCCGAGCTAAAAATCGGGGGCGCCAATGGCGCCCCCGACGATGAACCTTGACCGATGCTGATCCGCTAGCGAGCAGTCGTCGTATCCTGCGACTGCTTATAGCCGGTGGTGTCGCCAGTCTTCGACTGACCGGTCGAGTCCAGCCCCGCCGCGCCACTACGGGCACCGGTGGAATCAGCGTGCATACCGGTCGAATCCATCCCACTCATGCCACTCATACCGGAAGTATCTTGCGCAGCCCCCGGATTAGCATTGTAGGCGCTGGTGTCGGCCTTCTGTCCGGTGGTATCCACGCGCTCGATGCCGGAGTACCCTGCCGTGTCCTGCGGAGTTCCCTGCCCCTGTTTCTGGAGGAAAGTGTCGCTCGATGTCGGCTGACGTTGCGGAGCCAGGCTCGTATCCCGCTCCATACCACGGTAACCCGGCGGATTTTGGGTCGTGTCGCGACCGCTGGTGGTGTCACGCGCAGCAGCGGCCTGGTCTGGATTGCCGTTGTCAGTCCGGGCCTTATTGCCAGCACACGCCAACGCGCCGGCAAGTGCCACCAGCGCTACATAGCGGGTGGAAGAGTGTATTCGCATTAGACCTCCTCAGGTCGCCCTTCTCATGAAGTCATGTGGGTCCCGCGTGGTGGCGCCGACTCCGGCTGCCCACGCTAAGCCCATTAGGATCGTTCAGCCCGGAGAAACAGCGACGACGGCACATTGCGATGCCGTCGGTGGGCTGATCAGCTCTGGGCCCGCACCCGCGCTATCATACCCGGGGTGGGGGGGCCATTCTGTGACTTAGGTCACGCAGTGCAGCATGACCGCTGCGGTCGATCCATCTCCCAGTGCGTAGCCTGCCCTAACGCAGTAGGAGGCAGGCCCGGTAATTGCTGGTTCTGACCGGGCACAGGGTGGACCGCCGGCGGTGCGCTGGAATCAGCCGCGCCAGATAAAGATGTTCGCAATATGCCGTTAGGTCTGGACCGAACAGAGCCCGTGGTCCGACCGCACCTCGGCACCTGCAGTACGTCGCCCGAGACAGTTCGACTCAACCCAAGGAACTCAGTGGAACGTCTGTCCCGCTTGCGCCACCTCTGCGTTGTACTCGGCCTTTCCGCCACGCTCCTCGATCGCGTGCCCGTCCTCGTGGCGCAGACTGATGCGGTGTGGCTGCACGACCGCATGGTCGAGTGGTCCGAGACGGCCACACGCTCAGCGCCAGGACAATGGGGCATAGCCATCGCCGATCAGAAGGGGCAGATGCTCTGGAGCATGAATCCGGATGTCTTGCTGATGCCGGCGTCGGCAGTCAAGCTCTTCACCACCGGTTATGCGCGGAGCGTACTCGGCGGCAGCGCGCGGCGGGCAACACGCGTGGTGGGTACGGGGATTGTGGACCCCGAGAACGGCGAATGGCTGGGTAACTGGGCGCTCGAGCTGAACGGTGACCCTTCTCTCGAGCGCGCCGAAGGAGCCGGGCCGACGCTTTACGATCTGGCCGTGCAACTGGCCGGCTCGGGCGTCCGCCGTCTGGCAGGGCCGCTCCAGGTGCAGAGCGCCAGCGGTCCGGCAGACGCCATCTATCCAGTGGTCTGGTCTCCCCGACATATGGGGAGGCTCTTCGCTCCGCTGGTCGGCCCCCTCACACTGCACGAGAATATCGTCTGGCTGACGGTGCGCCCCGGCAAGCCAGGAGAACGGGCCCGCCTGGTCGAAACCGCTCCGGTAGGAATCGGTCCGCTGATTACGGTGATGGCCACGACGTCCACCGGCCGCCGCTCCCGGCTGCGGCTGCGGCCGCGCGGAGGCGGGGGGTGGGTGGTGACAGGGAACATCGGCGTCCGGGCCGGGCCACGGCGGCTCACCGCCACTGCCCGCGACCCCAAGGTGGTGCTCAACGCCGTGTGGGCCAGCGCGCTGCGCAAGGCCGGAGTCATGTGGAACCGGGCGGCTAAAATGCCAATCCCACTGGACGGGACACCCCGGGTCCTGGCCGAGGTCACATCTCCGTCGCTGGACTCCCTGGCGAGCGAGATCAATCGGAGAAGCCTGAACCTGGGTGCTGAGCTGCTGCTCCAATGGGCAGGGGGAAGGGAGCAAGGTCCTGCGAACCTGATGGCCCACATTCAGCAGGTGACCGGTCAGGGTGAAGGCGTGTATCTGGTCGACGGCAGCGGGTTGTCCTACCAGGACCGGGTGACGCCGTCGGCTTTCGTTTCTTACCTCGCCAAGTTTCCGGCCACGTCGGCCGGCCACAACTTCCCCCAGCTCCTTCCGGCCAATGGAACCGGCACACTGAGGCGGATGAACAGCGGCTTCCCCGGCGAGGGCGTCGTTCGCGCCAAGACTGGTACACTGAGCCGGGTCTCGACCGTTGTGGGTTATCTGGGCCGCCACGAGGGCACGCTGTTGGTCTCCCTGATGTATAACGGATCGCGTCCCGGCGCTGCCCGCCAGGCGCAGTGGAAGCTCTTCCGTTTGCTCGGAGCCAACGGTGTGGTGATCCCGGCCGATACCACGACGGCGGAGCCCCCGCAGCTGGGCGGCGAGCAGACGGTGCGGCCGGCGTGGTGGCCCGCGGATTCCATAGCAGCTGACTCGGTGACGGCAGACTCGGTGGCAGCGGACTCGGCTGGAGCAGACTCGTCCGGCAAGTAACCGCAGCCGGAGGACGGCAGAACGGCCCAGCGAATGCTGGGCCGTTCGAGTATTCGCCAGCGGCCAGGATCAGTCGATCGGCCGCTGGCCTTGCATCACCCGCATCAGGACAACAGCCACCGCCAACGCGAGCAGCACATGGATGAACCCGCCAAAGGTGTAGGCGGAGACGATACCAAGCAGCCAGAGGACGAGCAGGACAGAGAAGACGGTCCAGAACATGGAGGCCTCGTGGTGGGTTCATCGCCT
Organism: Gemmatimonadales bacterium; assembly: GCA_035936675.1. Classification (GTDB taxonomy): domain Bacteria; phylum Gemmatimonadota; class Gemmatimonadetes; order Gemmatimonadales; family GWC2-71-9; genus CAVVWJ01. The sequence continues at coordinate 2,456 of DASYVW010000176.1, read as the reverse complement.
ATACATATATGCGAAAATGGGAGGTCCGGCAAATAGAAGACCCGCCTTTTGGGCGGGCCTTCCTCATGCCAACTGCAGGTGCTCGTTCAGGGCGTCGCTGCGACCGCGGCATCAGCCGTGGCAAGGCCTGCGCCTGTCGCATCCGTTCCCCAGGTCATGACGGTGGTGGAGCCATCCGGATTGGTGATGGTGCGGCTGCCGGCCGGCAGAGGTATGGCGCTGCCCTCGAGGATCGTCTCGGCTTGCGGGCCGGTCAACGAGTTGTTTTTCTGGGCCATCAGGGCCGCGATCCCCGCCACATGGGGGCTCGCCATCGAAGTGCCGCCCAGGAAGAAGTAGCTGAGCTGGCCTTGTTGAAGCTGGAACGGCCCGACTACCCAGGAACCTGGGGCTGCAACATCGAGATCCTGGCCTGCCAGTTCACGGCTCGAGAAATCCGTGATGTAGAAATCACCCGCCGCGGTGGGCTCGGCAACGTCACAGGCGTTCCACCAGGAGGCTGCAGGTATGGTGGCGGGCTGGCCGGGCAGCCCGAATAACGTGTTGGCGCATCCTTTCCATTCACCGACCCAACCCGAGGCGGCGGCGGAAATCACGGGCTCGTATTCACCCGGAAATCCCATGCCGGCAGCCCCCGAGTTACCGGCGGAAGCTACGATGATCACACCCTGCGCGATAGCATAGTTGATGGCGGCCTGCTCCACTGCATCAAGATTGGGGCCACCCAGGCTCATATTGATGACAACCGGGCTGCCGGCAAGTGGACCAGCCTTGAGATCGCCGATGTAGGTAATGCCCTCAGCGATTACGGAGGACCATCCACTGCCGTTCTGGTTGAGAACCTTAACAGGGATGATACTCGCCTTGGGCGCGACGCCGTTGACCGGAGTGCCATTGAGGAGGTAGCCGATGACAGTGCTGGTGACGTGGGTGCCGTGCGAGTGACTGTCATGCTCCCACTTGTTGGGCTGTTCAGAGACATTGCCAGCATCATTACCGCCACCGCCAAATGACTTGGCGTACTGCGCTTTGATCCGATCGGCGGGGAAGTAATAGCGCCATGTGGGCAGCAGGCCGGTGTCGAGAATGGCGACGTAGACACCGCTCCCATCCTGTGTAATGGTCCGGTCCGTACCCACCTGCCGGTTGGTCACGTTCACCGCATCGAGATCCCACGTGCTGATTCCGATCGTAGTGAAATCATTCACCGGAATGGAGACATCAGGCGGAATGTTCCGTTCGGCGTCAAAATTCGCCGCGGCCACGAAGGGCAGCGCCCGAATGGCTGGAAGGCTCGATTCCTTGCCCAGCATGGTGAGCGCGTTGATCTCCACCAGTTGCTTCTTCACGGTGCCGTAGTTGCCGAGCTCGGTCAGCTGGGCCGATGTGGCTGGGCCCTTCAGTACGACGTTGATACCTTTGGTCCCGGAAACGGCCAGTGCGGTTCCCGGATTCGAGTTCCCGGTAATCGGCTCTTGCTCGCTACAAGCCCCGAGCACGAGGGCCGCAGCGATACTAAGAATGAGACGGCGCTTCATAAAGGAACTTCCTGAATTTGGGGGAAGGAGGCACAGGCTTCAGCCGCAGTTCGGACCCCGGAGCTGGCGCTCCGTTCGAGACGTAAGTTCACAATATTAAATGACTTGCTTGAACGCACAGGACGGCGGCTTGGAGTGGCGGCAGGCCCGAAGCTGCCCTCATGGTACTCCCTGAATATCGCCTCCGCAAGAGGCCGACAAAGCTGTATCCGAAGGAGCTCGCTGGACGTCCCCCGTTGCGTTCCCTACTTTCAACGATCTCGTGCGCTGACGCGAGCTCGCGGCCGTTCTCCCACCGACTCCAAGGCACTGCATGGCTACCCAGACCCGGCCCGTCACTCCTCCACCGGTGACCCCCGAGTTCAGACCCTACGTTCCGTCCACCCAATCGCCGGCCGAGCTGACCCTCCGTGCGGTGATTCTCGGGGCGATTCTGGGCATCGTCTTCGCCGCGTCGAGCGTGTATCTGGCGCTCAAGATCGGCCTCACCGTCTCCGCCTCGATTCCCATTGCGGTGCTCGCGGTGGCCTTCTTCCGCACCCTCGGCAAATCGACGATTCTGGAAAACAACATTGTGCAGACCACCGGCTCGGCGGGCGAGTCCATTGCGGCGGGGATCGTGTTCACGCTCCCCGCCATTCTGTTGATGGGCTACGATCTCACCGTGAGCAAGGTGGCGGTGATCGCGGTCATCGGCGGCCTGCTCGGCATCCTGATGATGATCCCGCTCCGCCGCGCCTTGATCGTGAAGGAGCATGCCAATCTGCCTTATCCGGAGGGGACCGCGTGCGCCGAGGTACTGATCGCGGGGGACAAAGGCGGACTCCAGGCACGGCTGCTCTTCCAGGCATTCGGGGTCGCGTTCCTCTACAAGTTTTTCATGGCGGGTCTCAAGCTCTGGAAGGAGTATCCCGGGCG
>DASYVW010000175.1:0-1602 GCA_035936675.1 Gemmatimonadales bacterium | reverse complement strand
GGGGAGGATCACGATGCCCGCCGGATGCTGCACGATGTCGCGAATCCACCCGCCGACCGTCGCGGGCTTGGCCCAGAGCGGCTGGCCGTCGGCGAGTCGGTAGGCCATGAGCCGATCGTCGAAGCTCACGTAGATGCGGTCGTTCTTGTCGAGCGAGGGATAGAGCCGCACGTGTTTCGCGGGGTTGCCGGCTCGGGCGGTCGGCAGCGCCGCCGACCACCGCGTCTCGCCGGTGCGGGCGTCGAGCGCCTTGAGCCCCATCAGCGTATGTACCACGATCATCTCGGGCCCCGCCTGGAGCACCTGGAGGGCAGTGCCCTCGGATGCGCGGCGTACGAGACCCTGCATCAGGCCGCCCAGCCCCTTCTTCTTGGGCTCGGTCTGGTCGAACAGCGTTTCGTTCACCCACCGCTGCTGGCCGGTCGCCAGATCATAGAGCGCGACCACTGCGGGCCCGGCCGTTCGACGGCCATGCACAAGGAGCGTCCCGGTTTGTGGCAGAACGCGACGGGTGACGACTTCCGTGAGGCTGAGGTTGCGAGAATCGAAGACGCTTGCCCCGGTTACCGGATCGAAGATCACCAGCAGCCCGGGCCGCGCGGCCTCCATGAGGAGTGACCCATCCACCATGCGCACGCTATCGGGCGGCAGGCCGCCCAGCTCCGGCTTCTCCCACGTGACCTGGCCCCGATCGATGTCCACGCCCGTGAGCGCGGCGTCGGTCGAGACCAGCAGGGTGCCCGACGGCGTGACCTGCTGCCAGCGGAAGTCTTGCTTCATCTTGAGGGTCCAGACCGGGGTTGCGTGGGAGCTGGACGGGGCGAGACTGATCACGCGGGTCGAGGCTGGTGCAACGGTCTGCGCCTCGACGGCCTGGTAAACCAGGCCAGTCAGCACGAGCTGCAGGCATGCCCCGAACAGATGCGAGGGGAGCCTACGATGGGCAAGCGAAGCAGGCATGGTGTTCTCCCTTATGGCGATCGGATGATCGGACCTCGTCGCCGAAGGCAGGGGCCGTGCCAATTCGCCCGTCCGTGCGGAACCCGTCCCTACCAAAGACCCCATTTCCCGGCTAAATTGCGCGGCTATTCCGGCTCCCTCGGAGGTTGCTTGCCGTATAGCATGACGGGCTTCGGTGCCGCGGAAGGGCCGGTGGCCGGTCGGCGGCTCCGAGTCGAGATCCGGACCGTCAACCATCGCTATTTCAACCTGTCGGCCAAGCTCCCCGGCGACCTCAGCTCGCTCGAGGGCGAGCTACGCGAGCGGCTCCGGCGCGACTTCGAGCGGGGCCACGTCACGATCCAGGCCCGCTGGACGGAGAACGCCGACCGTGAGGCCGGGTTCGAGGTAGATCTCGACCGCGCCCGGGTCGTCGTGGCCCGGCTGCGCGAGCTGCAGAGCACCCTGGGTCTGAGCGGTGAAGTCACCATCGATCTGGTGGCCCGGCAGCCCGATGTGCTCGGTTCCCGATCGAATGGTGCGGGCGAGATCGCGTGGACCGAGGTCGAGCCGGTGGTGGCCCAGGCGGGCGTCGAGTGCCGGGCCATGCGGGCGCGGGAGGGGAAGGCGCTGACCGAGGAGCTGGGGCTTCGGCTCGCGCTG
>DASYVW010000174.1:0-2163 GCA_035936675.1 Gemmatimonadales bacterium | reverse complement strand
ACCGCATAGCGCTCCCGGTCAACCTCGACGATCAGCGAGCGCAGGATGGCGAGAGTCAGCGGCAGGTTGAGGGTGAAGCTCGTCCCCCGACCCAGCCGGCTCTCGACCTCGATCGTTCCGCCCAACGCGTGGATGGCATGGGCGACCACGTCCAGCCCGACCCCGCGACCGGCCAGCGCCGACACCTCTTCCGCCGTGCTGAATCCCGGGAGGAAGATCAGCGAGCGCAGCTGTTCCGGGTCCGCCGCCCGAGATTCGAGCCCGAGAGCCCTGGCCTTGGCCAGGATCTTCGCGTCATCGAGGCCTCCGCCATCATCGGTGATCCGGATGACCACTCTCCCCGATTCCGACGTAGCGCGAAGGTCGATCGTGCCCTCTGCCGGCTTCTCTGCGCGGGCTCGCTCCTCCGGACTCTCGATCCCATGGACCACGGCGTTGGTCAGCAGGTGCATGAGCGGCTCGCCGATCCGGTCGAGGATCGCCTTGTCCAGAGGGATTTCCCCACCGGCGGTGACGACGCGGACCGGCTTCTTCTCCGCCTGCGCCAGGTCGCGAACCAGGCGAGGAAAACGGCCGAATACGCTGGAGATCGGCAGGAGCCGGGTCTCCATCAGAATGCCTTCCAGCCGCTTTAGCGTCTTCCGGAGCGCGAGGAGGCCGCGGTCGAGATCGGACAGCTCCTCGGTTGCCCGGATCTTGCGCGCGAGCCGGCGATAGAGCTCTGCCACCGCTTCCTGCTCGATCATTCCCTCGCCCAGCACTTCGAGCATCGCATCGAGCCGACGAAAGTCGACCCGGACGACGCTGCTCGAAGAATCCGCGGCATCACCGCGCCTGTCATTGACCCGGCGGTCGCCCCGGCGGCGCCTGGGCGATGCGGCGGGGCTCGCGTCGAGTAACGATCGGACCTGCTCGACAAACTCCGCGGCCGCCTCGGGCTTCGAGCCGTTAGCGGCGGAGCGAACGAGGTCGATGAGCAGCCCGCTCCCGCCGACGAGCAGGGCTGCCACCTCGTCGCCGCGCCGTGCCGGCTCCGCCTTGAGCAGGGCGCACACGTCCTCCAGAGCGTGGGACACCGCCTGCGCCGGTGCGAGGCCCATCATCGCCGAGTTGCCCTTCAGGGTGTGCAGCCGGCCCCTCAACGGCTCGAGCAGATCCTCCCCCTCGTCTCCATCCCGCCAGCGGCGCTCCAGCTCAACGAACGCGTCGCCGACCTGTTCGGCCAACGGAAGGCACTCGACGATGTAGTCCTGAATCAGCTCGCTGAACGCGTTGTCATCGGCGTCCATGATCAAGCGGATCGCTTGGCCGAGTGCTCGAACGCCCGCGCGACCACGCGCTCGAGGTCGGCCGGCTGGAACGGCTTGCGCAGATAGTCCCAGGCCCCGGCGGCGCGGCCCCTGGCCTCGTCCTCCGGCGTTCCTTCAGTGGTTACCAGCACGATGGGGATCTGCGGATGGAGATTCTCGGCCCGTCGCCGCTCCAGGAACTCGAGCCCGTTCATCTCGGGCATGTTGAGGTCGAGAAACACCAGGGCCAGCTCCGGATGGGCCGCAAGCAGGGCATAGCCCTCTCGTCCGTTCGTTGCCTGGTAGACGGTGCTGCCCGCGAGCGCGCCCTGCGCGAACACCAGCTTGTACATCTTCTGGTGCAGCTTCGAGTCATCCACCACGAGGAATGCGTTTGGCATCACCCAACCGGTTTGTGAGGACGGAGTGCACCACATCGGGGAGCACTTGGGGCAGAGGTGAGCCCCTGGATGGCAAAAGACGGACCGGTGGTGGCAGATGGTGTAAGTACTGAGGAAGTGGGAGCTTAGTGTGTCAGATCAAACCAACCAGGAGGGCGAGGTTGCGCCTTTGTTCAGCATTACTCGGCATCTGCGAGACTCGGCATCCACAGGGGCTCCGATCTCGCTCGATGGGGGGGCCGGCGGACTAGGTCTGGCCCCGAGGGCCCCGGCCCGCCTCCGCCTGTGCGATCGCCCAGGCCGCGTTCACCAATCCGACATGGCTGAAAGCCTGGGGAAAATTGCCGAGCAGCTCCCCAGTCGCCCCATCCACCTCTTCTGCCAGCAGACCCAGATCGTTCACAAACGCTGCCGCCCGCTCGAACGCCTCTCGCGCGCGCTCCACCTCTCCGCCGAGCGCCAGGGCGTGGGCC
>DASYVW010000173.1:0-3181 GCA_035936675.1 Gemmatimonadales bacterium | reverse complement strand
TCGCCCACGAGTCGATTCGCGGGTTCACGTCTGACCTCGATAACCCGACGGCGCGGCAGGTCTCACTCGCCGGTGCGGCAGCCGCGGCGCTCATCGGCGCCTTCACCTTCACCAACTGGCAGAACTCGAACGAGACCGAGGTCTACGCCGTCTCGACGTTCAGCATCGCTGCGATGAGCTGGCTGGCTCACGTATGGCGCCGCTACCGGGGAACCGAGCGGGCGCCCCGGGTGCTACTGCTGATCGTGTATCTCGCCGGCGTGTCGATCGGAAATCACTTGCTGGCCCTGCTGGCGGGTCCTGCCGTGATCATGTTCATGGTCAGCACGCTTCGGAGTGCACCTGCGGCAGATCCGATCCGGCGACGAGCCGAGTGGGCGCAGGTGGCGGTGGTGGCCGGCGTGTGGGCGCTGCTGATCGGCACCGGCCTTGGCAGCAGCGGGTTGATCGCGATTGGGGGACTCTGTTTTCTCGGCGCCGCCGTCTACGCCTATCTGGGTGGGGCAGGGGGCTTCGCCCTGCTCACCCTGCTGATCGCTGCCATCGGCGTCACTCCATATCTGTACCTCTATATCCGCTCGGCCCAGAATCCGCCGATCAACGAGGCCGCTCCGGACACATTCGAGGCGCTCCTCGCCGTCATTCGTAGAGCGCAGTATCCACCCCGCACCCCGCTCGACGATCCCACCGTGTCGCATGGCCCGGACAATCCCGGTCGTACCCTCACGCTGTTGGGTATGCAGCTTGCCGACTATTTCGTGTACTTCGTCTGGCAGTGGGCCAAATCGGCGGCGGCCTTGGTCCAGGTCGTCGTGACACTGGTGTTCTTCTCCCTGGGAGTGCGCGGCTCCCTGGCCCAGCGACGAGCCGACCGCCCCGCCTGGTGGCTGCTGGTGCTCCTTTTCCTGGTCACCGGCCTCGGTCTGGTGATCTACATGAATTTCAAGCCGGGTTTCGCCCGCTGGTTCGACAGCTACCCGGCCGGTACCGCTCACGAGGTACGCGAGCGGGACTACTTCTTCGTCGTGAGCTTCATTGTCTGGGGGATTTGGGCCGGGATGGGGCTTGTCGTACTTGCCCGGGGGCTGCTCGCCAGATGGGCCACTGCACGGCGCCTGGCACCCGCCGTGTTCCTCCTGGCAGCGGTGCCGCTCATCCTGAACTGGAGTGCTGCGTCCAGGCGGCAGGGGGCCGATGCTCGGCTCGCGGCCGATTTCGCCTTCGATCTCCTGAACACGGTGTCCCCCTACGGAATCCTCTTCACCTACGGCGACAACGACACGTTCCCTCTCTGGTGGGCTCAGGAGGTGGCGGGGATCCGGCAGGATGTCACCGTGATTTGCCTGGCCCTGGCAAACACCGACTGGTACATGCGCCAGTTGCGCGACGCTCCGGTGCGAGCGCTCAACCAAAACGCTTTGCCGCCGATCTGGCGCGGGGCCCTGATCCCGAAACCCGATTCTCCGCTGCACACGATGACGGATTCGATGATCGCCGCCGCCATGACCGGGTACGTCGTCCCCGAGGATCAGCAGGTGAGTCTGGGTCCATTGACCCGTACCCTCAACGCAGGATCGTTCCTCCTGCCGAACGACATTCTCACGTTGAGCGTGGTGCAGCACAACGTCGGACGGCGCCCCATCGTGTGGGCAATCACCTCTGGGAAGGGGTTTGGCGGGTTGGGCGAATACGTCGTACAACAAGGGCTCGGCTTCGCCCTCCGGACCGCAAAGCCCGATACCACGTCGCCGTCTCTGGACCTCCGCCGGCTAGCTGGCGCGCCCCTGGACCTACCCACGACCGAGCGGCTGCTATGGGAGACCTATCGGTACGCCGGCCTGCTGGAAGGCGATGTCACCAAACTTGAGAGTACTAGCGCGAGCATCGCGTCCACGCTGTCGCTCCCCTATACCCAGCTGGCGTACGCGTACAGCGAGCGGGGTCAGTACGAGAAGATGGAGCGAGCTCTGGATCGTGCCATGCGGCTGTCCCCCAGCCCGGCGTTGCGGGCCGCGCTGGCCGAGCTCAGGGTGCGTGGCGCGGATACGGTGAGCAAGTAGCCACGAAGTAGAGCCTACGCGAAGGGCTCAGGATGGCCCGGCGCGTGGCGCCGGGCCACCTTCAATAATGAAGCATCCCCAGATAAATTAGAGGGTTATGGACTTCCCAGGCCTCCCGGCCCGGCTGGCCGCTGTACGCGATGCGGTGGCTCGACACCAGGAGGTCGGCGGGTGGGGCCACGGCGTGCGAATCGTGGCTGTCACCAAGACGCACGGTCCTGAGGCCGTGCGTGCCGCCGTTGCCGCCGGACTGAGAGACATCGGCGAGAATCGGGTCCAGGAGGCGCTGCAGAAGCAGGATGCGCTGCTCGATGTATCGGTCGAGTGGCACCTGGTCGGCACGTTGCAGCGCAACAAGGCCAAATACGCCGCCGGGCGATTCGTCCTCATTCACTCGGTGGATCGCGTCGACCTCGCTGCCGAGCTCGACCGCCGGGCCGCGCCGGGAACCCGTCAACCGATCCTGGTACAGGTCAACTGTTCGGCTGAGCCGCAGAAGGGCGGGGTGGCACCAGGGTCCCTTCCCGGCCTGCTGGATCAGCTCCGGATGCTGGAACGCATCGAGGTGCAGGGACTCATGACCATGAGCACCTTGACCGAGGACCGGGTCGAGCAGCGCCGCGCGTTTCGCCTTCTGCGCGAGCTGCGCGATGCGTCGGAGCGTTCCGGGCATCTCCTTCCCGAGCTCTCGATGGGAATGTCCGGCGATTACCCGATTGCGGTGGAGGAAGGTGCAACGATGATCCGCCTGGGAACCATTCTGTTCGGTGAGCGTACGGCATGACCAACGATCATGCGTTTCACCTGACGCCGCTCGATGTCCGGTCGCGGGAGTTTGCCCGGGCGCTCCGCGGCTACGATCGAGCGCAGGTCGATGAGTTCAAGCTCGCAATCTCGGAAGAGCTCGACCGACTGCTGCGCGAGCGATCCCAGACCGAGGAGCGTCTCCGCAGCGCGCAGGAACAGCTCCGCGCCTATCAGGACCGGGAGCGGGCCATGAACGAGGCCCTCGTGGCAGCGCAGCAGCTCAGGGTGGACAGCAGAGAACAGGCCGAGCGGGAGGCGGAGCTGGTGCTGCGTGAGGCCAGAGCGGAGGCGGAGAAAATCATGGAGCGGGCCCG
>DASYVW010000172.1:0-1976 GCA_035936675.1 Gemmatimonadales bacterium | reverse complement strand
ACCTCGACCACGCTCAGCTGACCGGCTTCGTATTCCGCGGCCTGGGTGAGTGGCTCCGGGATGATCCGGATCCGGAGCGTGTCGGACTTGGGAGCGCCACCCCAGTAGGTCTCGTTCCGGGCCAGGACGACGGCGTCATCGTGAGACCAGGACACGAACTTCCAGGGCCCGCTGCCGTTGGGCTGCTGGTCGAGATCGGCGGGAGTCGGCGTCGGGACGATCGCGGCGACCGGCATGGCGAGCAGCTTGGGAAAGATGTTGAGCGGCTCTTCGAGCGTCAGAACCACGGTCGAATCATCCGGCACCCTGAGGCCCTCGACGTCCTTGGCTTTGCCGGCAGCATACTCGCGGGCGCCCCGGATCGGATACAGCGGCCAGCTCCGCCCACCAGTGGTGCCCGGTGCCAATGCTCGAAGCATCGACGCCCGCACGTTCGCAGCCTTCACCGGCCGCCCGTCGTGGAAGCGGGCATCCTGCCGGAGGTGGAAGGTGTAGCTCCGGCCCGCGGCGTCCGTCTCCCAGGACCGGGCCAACCCCGGAACCAGCTGGGCATCGGCGTCGAACTGCGTCAGGTTGTCGAAAAGGAGTGCCACGAGCTCACCGGTCGGCACGTCGGTGGACAAGGCAGGGTCCAGCGATCGGGGATCGTAGCTGAAGAAGTAATTCAGGCTCGCCCGATCGGCCCCGTCGGAGCAGCCGGTTAGTACGACAGCAGTGAGGCCGAGAAGTAATCGGTGCATCGCTCGATGGCGGAAGGGCAGGGAGATAGCAGGCCAACACGTCGGCTGGCCGAGGCAGCAGGGGGGGCCGGCTACACCGCGGCGTTGACTCTAGGGTGTAAGACCGTCAAACTACCGGGCTTACGGCACGCCTGTCAATCTGCTCTCGGTGCACCGGCCAGCCTGGAACCCTCGTCCTGGAGTGTGGCATTCCCAGTCAACTGCGTCGGCGCGACCGGCCGTCTCGGATACGCGGAGCCTGGCTTGCCGGGCTGCTGCTGGCCCTCGCCCTGGCCGTTCCTGCGGCGGCACAGCAGACTCAGCTCGTGGTCCGCCAACTCAAGTTCGAGGGCAACGAGGCGATCGCTAGCGACATCCTTGCCAGCGCGATCGTCACGACCAACTCCAGCTGGTTCGCTCGCGCGTTCTTTTTTCGCTCGCTAGGGTTTCTCGGCGCCAAGCGGTACTTCGATGAGCAGGAGTTTCGCCGCGATGTCGTGCGGCTCGTGGTGTTGTACCGGCGCAGCGGATATCCCGACGCGGCGATCGACACACTGGTCCGGCGCACACCGCAGGATGTTTACGTCAAGTTCAAGATCCACGAAGGCAATCCCATCGTGGTGACTTCGCTCGCGGTCAATGGCCTGGACTCGCTGCCTCCACGGCTGCGAAAGGCGATCGTGCTGGACCTGCCGCTGCAGCAGGGTGACCCATTCAATCGATTCTCGATGCAGGCAACCGCCGACTCCGTCACCCGGCGCCTCCGGGATCGGGGCTATCCGTCCGCCCGGGTGTTCTCCGCGTTCGAGAGCAACAAGGAATCCAAGACTGCATCGGTGACATTCGAAGCCGAACCTGACGGCAGGGCCGTGATCGGCCGGATCCATGTCGTCGGGGCCCAGCGTATCGACACCTCGCTGGTGCGAAAGCTTCTGGTATCGCGACCGGGCCGGCGGTACTCCCAGGAAGAGCTGTTTCAGAGCCAGCGAAACCTCTACGAGTCGGATCTGTTCCGCTTTGCCACGGTCAACATCGACTCCACAGCCTATCACCCGGGGGACGACTCGGTGCCGCTCGTGGTGCAGGTCAATGAAGGTAAGTTCCGGCGAATCCGAGGCGGGTTGGGCTACGCCACCAACGACTGCTTCCGCGGCTCGCTGGGCTGGACCTCGCGGAACTTCCTGGGCGGTGGCCGGATTCTCGACCTCACCAGCCAGGCGTCGAAGGTGGGCGTCGGCAGCCCGGTGGACTGGGGGC
>DASYVW010000171.1:0-14052 GCA_035936675.1 Gemmatimonadales bacterium | reverse complement strand
GGAAGATCGGGCCCGCCATGGCGACGCTGAATCCGCTCTGGCGCTTCCGCTATTCCGGAACGTTACCCAAGAACCCCAGGAGACCCTTCGTCGTGGTCTCCAATCACGAGTCCTTCGCCGACATTCTCCTCATCAGCCATTTGCCCTGGGAAATGAAATGGCTTTCCAAGGCCGAGCTGTTTCGCATCCCGATCATGGGCTGGATGATGTGGCTGGCGGGCGATGTTCCCGTCAAGCGCGGGTTCGGGCCCAGCGCCCTCGAGGCCATGGCGCGCTGCCGCCAGGCGCTCGATAACCGTGTTTCGGTGATGATCTTCCCCGAAGGGACCCGCTCCAGGACCTCCGAGCTGCTCCCGTTCAAGGATGGCGCGTTCCGGCTGGCCATTGAGGCCGGCGTCCCGATCCTGCCGCTCGCAGTGTCCGGCACGGGGACCGCGCTACGCAAGCACGACTGGCGGTTCGGCCGGTCCGTGGCCGAGGTGCACGTGCTGGAGCCGGTGGAGACGACCGGTCTCACGCTGGCCGACGTTCCCGCGCTCAAGGCGCGAGTGCGGGACATGATTGTTCGCGCCCGGGATGCCCTCAGCGGCACCACGAAGGAACTCCCTTAAGACCGGCCCAGGTCGCCCGGAGCCCGCACCCGCCCCACTACACCCGCCAGCGCAAGCAAGGTGAGCACGTACGGCAGCATGAGGAAAAGCTGGTAGGGGGCCCGCGTGCCCAGCGCCTGAAAGAGGAACTGAAGGGCGGTGGCGCCGCCGAAGAGGAGGGCAGCCGCAGCCACACCGGCAGGGTGCCAGCGCCCCAACACCACAATGGCTATTGCCAGGTACCCGCGACCGGCCGTCATCCGCTCGGCAAACGTCCCCACCTGCGCCAGCACGAGAGTGGCGCCTCCCAAGCCCGCAAACCCACCGCCGACGATCGTGGCTCCAGCACGCATCAGCCCGGTTCGCACCCCGGCGGCGCGCGCCATGGCTGCCGCTTCGCCGGTGGCACGGAGTTGGAGCCCGAGCCGGGTCCGAAACAGTACCCACCAGACTATCGGGAGCGCCGCAACCGCGAGATAAGTTGGAGCGGGTTGATCGAAGCACCCCGGCCCGATCACCGGGATGGAGGACAAGCCCGGCACCGACACATTCGGCAGCGTTGGGAGCGAGAGGCCCACGCCGGCATCGCCGTAGGCCCTGCGATAAATCGTGCCGGTCAGGCCAACCGCGGCCAGCGTGATTGCGGTGCCGGTGATGATCTGATCGGCTCTCGCTCCGATCGCGATCAGAGCAAACACGGCCGCCAGGCACATCCCGGCGAGCATGGCGGCCCCGAGACCGGCCCATGGACCCCATGCAGTAGCACCCAGCGCCGCGGCAAGTGCGCCGGCCAGCATGATTCCCTCGGTGCCCAGGTTGATCACGCCGGAGCGCTCGGCGAGCGTTTCACCGGTGGCGGCAAAGAGGAGTGGTGTCGCAACGCGCACCGCCGCCGCGAGAAATCCTCCGGCCAGGGCGAGGAGCTCCATCAGGAGGCCCTGCTCGCGACCGGCCGCTTCCGCCGCATCATACGGGCGCCGCTCCACCCGCCCTTTGGCGCCGTGGCGAGCAGCGCCACGATGATGATGACCGCCTCCACCACGTAGACCGCAATCGCGGGGACTCCCGCGTCCCGCTGCATTGCCCCCGCTCCCGCCTCGAGCGCGCCGAACAGAATGCCCGTGATGACAACGCCGGCAGGATGCAGACCCGCCAGCAGAGCGACCGCAATGGCGGTGAAGCCGTACCCGGGCGAGAGATTGGGATACAACGCGTACGAGACGCCACTCACTTCGACTCCGCCGGCGAGGCCGGCCATGGCACCCGACAAGAAGAGCGCGGCGGCACCAACTCGTTGGCTATCGATCCGGCCGCTCACCTCGGCCGCACGCGGACCCAATCCCACGGCGCGGAGCTTGAAGCCCCACCAGGTTCTGGAGAACACGAACCAGAGCGTCACTCCCAGTGCCAGCGCGAGGAGAAACCCGGCGTGCAACCGGGTGCCGGCGATCAAGGGAAGCCGGGCAGAGTCTGGAATCGCGTCGCTTTGCGGGTATATATGGCCCCGCTCCTGGAGGGGACCTTGTACCATGAGGCTCACCAGTAGCTCGGCAACAAAGACCAGGAGAAGGGTGCTGATCACTTCGATCACGCCGAAGCGCAGTTTCAGCCACACCGGCAGCGCAACCCACACGACGCCGGCCAGCGCGGCAGCCAGGAGCACGGCGATGATGGCGACCGGCGCCGGACGCGCGCCCGCATGCAAGGCCACCCAGGTAGCAGCGATCGCTCCAGCGTAGAACTGGCCTTCGGCGCCGATGTTGAGCGCGCCGCCCCGAAACGCGATTGCTATCCCCAAGCCGATGAGTATCAGCGGTACGGCCCGGACCAGCGTGGTTGACGTGAAGGCGTACCAGGAGCCGAATGCGCCCGACCACAGCGCTCCCAGGGCCGGCGCCGCATCGTAGCCCATGGCCTCGAGACCGGCCGCCAGGGCACCGAGTCCCAGCACGACGGCGGCCACCGCCCACGCCAGCCGTGAAAGCCTAGCCATCGCCGCCGAGCATCATCGCGCCGATCGTGGCTCGCGACGCCTGGGGCGGCACCTCCGAGATCACGCCCCGCGCCACCACGATCACCCGCTCGGCCAAGGCGAGCACTTCGTCAAGGTCGGTTGAATGAAAAAGGACCGCTGCGCCGGCTGCTGCTGCGGAGCGCAGCCTGGCATGAATGGCCGCGGCGGCGACAACGTCGAGTCCCCGGGTGGGATTCTCCGCCACAATGACGGCTGGACTGCGTGAGAGCTCGCGCGCCACGATCAGTTTCTGCTGGTTACCTCCGCTCAACGAAGCCGCACGCGAGCGGGGACCCGATGCCGTGATACCAAACTCCTGCAACAGGTCGGCCGTGCGAGCTCGAGCCTCACCCCACCGAATCCGACCTCTCCGAATCCAGGGTGCATCCAGGCCCAGACCTAACGCGACGTTTTCGGTGAGGTCGAGCTCGGGAATAAGCCCCTCAGAGGTGCGATCCTCCGGTATGAACGCGACGGGCTGTGCCACCTCCAGGCGACCCCTGAGCCGAACAATCCGTCCAGCTACCGCGCGGAGAAGCTCTCGCTGTCCGTTTCCCTCCACCGCGGCAATGCCCACGATCTCTCCGGAGCCGACGACCAGAGCGGCAGGGCGGATCGCAATGCCGTATCCGCTCTCCCGCGAGAGCTCGAGGGCCTGCAAACGAATCAACTCGCGCTTTGCTGTAGCGCGGGGAACACCCGGTTGAAGGGCTGTAAGGCTGGAAGACCGACTCGACTCCGATCCTATCATGGCACCGGTCAGCGATTCCACCGTCTGCCCCGCCACTATGCCCGCGTACGTCACCGTGCCCTGCCGCAGGACGGTCACCCGGTCTGCGGCGCGGAGAACCTCATCGAGCTTGTGGGTGATGAGCACGGCGGAGCCGCCTGCCTCGGTGAAGACGCGGACGACCCGAAGCAGCTCCGCGGCCTCAGCCGGGGCAAGCACCGCGGTCGGCTCGTCGAGCAGGAGGATCCGTGCCTCGCCGGCAAGCGCCTTGACGATCTCCAGGCGCTGCTTGAGCGCTACCGAAAGCCGCCCTGCGCGCTGATCGGGATCGAGCGGAAGACCGAGGCGCTCACTGAGCCGCCGGGTACGATCCCGCAGCTGATTCGGCACCACGGCCCAACCCGCGGCAAGGGCAATGTTTTCGGCCACCGTGAGCGCGGGCACCGAGGTGAAATGCTGGTGCACCATGCCGATACCGAGCTCGCGGGCCTGTCGAGGCGAGGTGATTCTCCGCACTACGCCGTTCACCCTCACGTCGCCTGTGTCGCTTCGGACCAGACCATAGGCAATGTGCATCAGCGTGGATTTACCGGCGCCGTTCTCTCCAAGGAGTGCGTGAATCTCTCCTGGGCCGAGCGTGAAATCGGCTCCATCCAGTGCCTGGACGGAGCCGAATCGCTTCTGGATGCCAGTCAACTCGAAGACCGGGGGCACCCGACTCAGAGTCCCGTCGGATGATCGTGAAAGTCCCACTCGAGATCGAAGCGCTCAGCCAGGTGCGATGCCATCGCTTGAACCCCCAGCGTCTCGGTGGCATAATGGCCCGCGTACACCACGTTGATCCCCCACTCCATGGCATCGAAATACGTGTGGTGCGGACCTTCCCCACTGATGTACGTGTCGAGCCCCGCGGTGCGTGCCTCGCCAATCATGTTGCCGGCACCGCCGGTGATGATGCCGATGCGAGCCGGCTTTTCCGGGCCGCCGGGTATGAGCGTGGCACTTCCCTTCAATGTGTGCAGCACCCGGTCGAGCTCGAGCGCAATGGATTCCCGCGTGCTCAGGCTGGCGGGAGCATGGCCCCACACCCCCATGGCAATTCCGCGGTAGCTCCCGAACCATCCCTCCACCCGAATCCCCAGGCGCTCCGCAAGTACCGCGTTGTTGCCCACCTCGGGATGCACGTCGAGCGGGATATGGGCTGCGTAGAGGGGAATGTCGTGGTCCAGAAGTGCCGCCACCCGACGATACCTCCGGCCCGTCAGCGGCACGTTTCCATCCCAGAGCAGGCCGTGATGCACCAGTAGGATGGGTGGGGGCTCGCCAGGCTCCAGCGTGGCGATCACCCCGTCGATGGTCGCCTGAGAAGCGTCGACTGCCGCCACGATCCCCCCGACCTGCCCGCTGTTCTCGACCTGAAGGCCGTTCACGGCGTTGGCCTCATCGGGTATCTGTTTGATCCGGAGATACTCGTCCAGATACGTCACCAGCTCATGGAGGGGGACGCCCGCCTTCACGTCAGATTCCTCCGTCGTGCGCCGGCGCGGGCCTCCATCGTGGTCGGTCGGGGCGCAGCGATGAGCGTACCGGCCGCTATGGAATCGGCAGCGGCCTGAACCCGGGCCTTCAACGACGGAGGGACCAAGCTGTCCAGCCGGGGATCGGTCACATACTGGACCACCCCGCTCTTAAGACCAAACGCCTCCACGTGGGGCCGGAAGCGACCAGACCTCACCTCGGAAGCCACCAGAAGAAAGGCGCGAGGCAGATCGATAACGGCGCTGCCGGGGACGTGACCCGGCGCGAGCTTGGATTGGTCGGCATTTGCACCGAACACATACACTCCGGGGTGCTCCTTGACCGCCTGGAAAACCCCGAGCGCTGCCGCGTCGGCGTTATGGTGAAACATGTCGGCACCGGCGGCGATGAGCGCCAGCGCGGCTTCCCGCCCGGCGGCAGCATCGTCGAAGCTGTTCAAGTAGATCTGCCGGCTTCGAACCCTGGGGTTCACGGCTCGGGCCCCATTCACCCACCCGTTATACGCCGCCTCGATAGGCGGGAGTTTGATCCCCCCGATGAACCCGAGGACATTGGTCCTGGTCAGACCACCCGCCACCATGCCCGCGAGATAGCTCGCCTCCTCCAGGCGGAAAATGAGGGGCGAGACGTTTCCCCTCGCCCTGCGCCCCGAGGTAACGATGAAGACTGTCCGGGGGTATTCGCCCGAGACTCGCTCCGCCGGCTCTTGGAACTCGAAGCCGTGGGCAAAGACCAGGTCGTACCCTTGGGCTGCATAGGTGCGCAGCGCCTCGGTCTGCTCTGCCGGCGTCCGGGCCTCGACGTGACTCACCGCAAGCCCAAGCGAGTCGCGGATCCGCATCAGCCCTTGATACGCTCCGGAGTTCCAGGCCGCATCTGCAACCGAGCCAGGTGTGATCAGCCCGACACGGACTTTAGAGCTGTGGGGTTGCGAACAGGCACAAAGCGCCATCAATAAGACAGCGTGGCGCCATTTCCACGGAAGAGCGTTCTTAAGTGGGACGTATGCGGTGAATTGCACCGATTAGAGCGAGGAAGCTCGGGTCAAAGTTTTATTTTCCACACACTTAGACGAATTTTCAACGATTGTGGGAACTTGCGACGCCTTCCGTCTCCTTACCGAGATCCATTTTCACCTCCCCTGTGACTCGAGCGCCTTCTACTATAGAGATGCGTGGAGTGAGAATGTCACCAGCCACCATCGCTGTCGCCTGAAGCTCCACCCGTTCGCGAGCATGAATGGCCCCGCTCACCTGGCCCGCAATGATCGCCTCCTGGGTGTGGAGGTCGCCTTCGATCACCGCCCCTGCGGCAACCAGGACCTGAGCGCCAACCCGAACTGTGCCCCGTACTCGGCCTTCAATGCGGACCACGCCCTCTGTCTCCAAGTCTCCTATCACTGTCATGTCGCTGGCTATTATAGAGAAAGGGATCTGATCGGCGCGGCGCCTCTTTAGTTCGTTCCCTTCCTCATCGCGCGCGGCGTTGGTGAAGATGCCCATCAGCGCCCCTCCTTTACCATGGTCAACGGGTCCAGCGACGAACCACGCTGGCGAATCTCGAAGTGGAGATGTGGCGCGGTCGAGCGTCCCGTGTTGCCGCTGAGCCCTATCACCTCACCTGAAGCCACTGCTGCTCCTTGTGTCACCAAGATGCGTGAAAGGTGGCCGTACATTGTCTGGTACTCGTCCGGGTGATCGAGGAGGACGAAGAACCCGTACTCCGGGTCCTCTCCGGCATGTTCGACAGTTGCCCCTCCAGAGGCACGCACGAGGCTGCCGACCGATACGGCGATGTCGATCCCCGGATGAGCCTCGTCTCGGCCACCGGCTTTCACCTGGCCGCGGGTGATGTATCCGGTTTCATCCAGGGGCCAGCGCCGAGGAACACTGGGTCCGACGGCGAGATCTCCGGTGACAGACGCGAGCCGAGCCCGGATCGGTGGTGCGACGGGCAACCCGGATGAGCTGACGACGGGGTCACGCACGATCGTTCCACCCATCATCTGCCGCACCTGGCTGTATCGTGATTCCGCAGTATCCAAGGCTGCAGAAAGGTCTCGAACCCGGGCATTCTCCGTTTTCAGCCTGGCCAGTTCTCGCTCCATGCCCGGGACGCGTGCCGCAGCCCGGATCGTCGGTCCGTAGAGGGCGATCACAATAAGCAGGAGCAGGGCTGCGAGCCCCAACGTCCAGGTGCCGAGCCGAAGCGTCCAGAGCGGGATGCGGATGGTCCGCGTCTTCGTCGAGCCGTCTCGCTGAATCATGACGGTAACGGAGCGCCGGCGTTTCCTCATCCAGCGAACGGCTCGCCTAAGACGACCTCGAGCACGCGAGCCAGATCGTCGTTGGAGTAGTAGCTGATGCTGATGAAGCCGCGGCCACGGCGCCGAGTGGTGACCCGCACGTCCGTACCCAACCGCTTCCGCAGTGCGTCCTCGACCCTCCGCACGTCCGCGGAGGCCATCTTCTGAACGGTGCGGCTCGCGGGCCGAGTGGCGGGTGCAGTCGCACCGGCTGTCGAGGCGGGGGCTTCGCCCCGGGCACGCGCCTCCAGATCCCGTACGGACCATCCATGCTCGACGGCCTGCTTGGCCAGCGGGATAAGCTCGGACTCTTTGGATACTGAAAGCAACGCCCGGGCGTGTCCTTCGGACAGCTTGCGCTCCTGGACCAGGGTCTTCACTTCCTCAGGTAGCTTGAGAAGCCGCAACAGGTTGGCGATTGTCGAGCGATTCCGGCCCACCCGGCGCGCGATCTCCGTCTGCGGCAACTTGAACTCTTCACCGAGACGCTGGTACGCTGACGCTTCGTCGATTGCAGTGAGTCCGTCGCGCTGGAGATTCTCGATCAATGCCAGCGTCAGCAGGGTCGGGTCATCGACATCCCTCACGACCGCGGGGATCTTGGTCCAGCCGAGCCGCTGCACCGCACGCAAGCGTCGCTCGCCTGCAATGAGCTCGTATTTCCCGTTCCGGGGACGAACGACGACAGGCTGAAGGAGGCCGGAAGCCTCGATCGAAGACGTCAGCTCGACAAGAGCGGCTTCGTCCACCTGAGTTCGCGGCTGATAAGGGTTCGGCATCACGTGGTTGACCGGTAACTCCCGGAGCGCGCCTGACGCCTGCGCCTGCTCCCGAGTCACCGACCCGAGCAATGCCTCGAGTCCTCTTCCCAGTCGCTTGGTTTCACTCATGTAGTCACCTCAGGGAGAGGGTCGGGGTCATGGTCGGAAATCGCATCGCTGAGTTCGTCTACCGCTGGTGGGGCAGTGTCCGTTTCAGCAGGAGCGACTGCCGGCGAAGCAGACGTCCCCTCGGCCGCTGGGCTCTCGATCCGCCGCAGCAGCTCTCGAGCGACGGCGAGGTAACTCTTGGCGCCGACCGAGAGATCGTCATAGAGCAGGATCGGCTTCCCGAAACTTGGCGCCTCTGCCAAGCGCACGTTCCGCGGTATAGGAGTCATGAAGACCTTGGCGCCAAAGTATTCCTTGGCGTCTTCGGCAACCTGGCGGCAGAGGTTTAGCCGAGAGTCGTACATGGTTAGCAGAACCCCGCTGATGGCCAAGCCAGGGTTGAAATTCTGCTGCACTAAGCGGACAGTGTTAAGAAGCTGGCTTATCCCTTCCAACCCGTAGTACTCACATTGAATAGGGATGAGCACAGCGTTGGCGGCGGCAAGCACGTTGAGTGTGAGGAGGCCGAGAGATGGGGGACAATCCACTACGATGTAGTCGTAGGAGTCCTGAAGGTCCTCCAGTATGTGTCGCAGGATTGCCTCTCGCCCTTCGCGGTTCACCAGCTGGAGCTCGGCTCCCACCAGGTCCTGGGTGGCAGGCAACACTGAGAGGAAGGGCAAGGCAGTGATCTGGAGTATCGAGTCCCTTGGCGGTCGACCCTCGACCAGGGACTCGTAGAGCGAGAGCTCTACCGTCTCCTTGGCGATACCTACACCGCTGGTAGCGTTGCCTTGCGGATCGGCATCGAGTAGCAGCGTGCGTCGCTCCGCTAGCGCGAGCGCCGCCGCAAGATTGACGGCGGTGGTGGTCTTCCCCACACCACCCTTCTGATTTGCGATCGCGATTACATGTGCCATATGAGCTTTGTTAGGCAGCAATCTGTTGTTGTCATGGAGCTTACAACAAATCTGCCGACGATTGCTGGTGGGAGGGGGATTGGGGGCCGCAGCGCGGTCCAGCCGAATATACGGGATTGTTCTGGATGTGCAATTGCCTGTGCCTCTTTTTCAAGTTTGAGCTCGGTGGCATTGGATCGGGGGTGCAATCTACTGATTGGAGCCCAGCCCACTCAGGTGGCGTCGTGTTGAAATAGTTCAGGTGTGTTTCACGTGAAAGCAGCGTCACCCGCAATCGACTGCGGGCCAGGGCTGACCTCTTCTCGAGAATTTACAGAATGTTGGCAGGTGCCCAGCGCGGAGCAGGCGCCGTGGCCTTTAGTCGGAGATGAGACTTGAAAAGAACGTCTTGTACGGAGGGATCGACCTTGAAGGGCTACTTCAATGTTTCACGTGAAACGTGGGCCTTGGCAGGCCTGTGTCGCAGCACCTCGAGCACGAGGCCTTGGAGATCATTGGGCGTGATGCCGGGGATCCGGCTTGCCTGGCCTAGCGACTGGGGCCGAACAGCGTCCAGCTTTTCCCGGGCTTCGAACGACAGCGCCGCGAGCACCCGGTAATCGATCTGGTCGGGGATGCTCAGCTCCTCCATCTGAGCCAGGCGAGCGGCGGCCGATCGCTCACGCGCGAGGTAGCCGGCGTACTTGAACTCGATGTCTGCCCAGTCGGCTGACCCGTCGGTAAAGGGAATGTCGGCGATCATGAGTAGTGTCCGAAGAGGCACCTCTGGCCGTCGGGCGAGCTCCGACACGCGGAGCGGCTCACGAATCTCTGATGAGCCCAGCCGCAGGAGACTCTGGTTCACCGTGCCTGGCGTGATGACGGCAGCCTCGGCAGCAGATCGTACTTCTTCCTCTCGCAGCAGCCTGACCTCAGCGGTCCGCAGTTCCTCTTCATTCAACATCCCCAGTTGCTCGGCAAGCGGGTACAGCCGCCGAAGCGCATTGTCTTGTCGCAGCAAGAGCCGGAATTCTGAGCGCGACGTGAAGAGTCGATAGGGCTCGTCGACTCCTCGGCTCACCAGGTCATCGACCAGGACGCCAATGAAGGACTCTTCCCGTCCCAGGATCACCGGCTCGACACCAAGGGCGTTGGCTGCTGCATTGAGACCGGCGACGGCTCCTTGGGCAGCGGCTTCCTCATAGCCAGTAGTGCCGTTCACCTGACCGGCCAGGAACAGTCCAGGTATCCTCTTCACCTCGAGCGTCGGCTTCAACTGAGTCGGCGGAAAGTAGTCGTACTCGATTGCGTAGCCGGCCCGCGTCATCCGAGCGCGTTCGAGCCCAGGAATCGTGCGCAGCAGGGCCAGCTGGACAGCGGGCGGAAGCGACGTCGAGAGCCCGTTGACGTACATCTCTGAGGTGTCGAGCCCTTCAGGCTCCAGGAAGATCTGGTGCCGAGCCGCGTCGGGGAACTTGACGATCTTGTCCTCAATCGAAGGGCAGTAGCGGGGGCCTCGACTCGTAATCGCGCCGCCATAGAGCGCCGAATCCTGAAGGTGCCGGCGAACGATCTCGCGGAGCTCTTCACCGGTGTGGGTCAGGTAGCAAGGGAGCTGCTCTGGTTTGTCTGCGTGCGAGTAGAAGGAGAACCAGAATGGATCCCGCTCTCCCGGCTGAATGCTGAGGCGAGACAAATCGACTGAACGTCCGTCTACTCTCGGTGGCGTCCCGGTCTTGAACCGGTTGGTTAAGAGTCCCAGCTCTTCCAAATCCTGGGCGATCTCTGTTGACGGAGATTCGCCAGCCCGCCCAGCTGGCAAACCCTCCTTCAGGCCCATATGGATACGGCCGCGGAGAAAGGTGCCCGTGGTGAGAACGACGGATCTCGCGCGGTAGGACCTACCATCCAGCGTCACGACACCATCTACACATCCCCCCACCATGAGGAGCTTGGCGACGGTGCCTTGAGCGAATTCTACTTCCGGTCGTCGCTCCAACTCTGTTCGAACAGCTCGGCGGTAGAGCCCGCGATCGCACTGCGCACGGGGAGACCATACCGCCGGACCTTTGGAGCGGTTCAACATCCTGAATTGTATGCAGGCCCGGTCGGTGGCCCTGCCCATCACGCCACCGAGAGCATCTACCTCTCGCACAACGGTCCCCTTGGCAATCCCACCGATGGCAGGATTGCAAGACATCTGGCCTATGGTCTCGAGGTTCTGGGTCAGCAGGAGAGTACGAGCACCGCGACGCCCGGCTAGCGTAGCTGCCTCGGCACCGGCGTGGCCGCCGCCGATCACGATGACGTCGTAACGATCCATGGTAGGAAATCTACGAGGATGTTTCGCCGGCTGTGCGGCAATCGCGCCCGAGGCTTTTCGGCTGGACTCAGAGAACCTCTCCCAACCGGGTGACGCGAGCAACCTCACCGGCCGGCACGATCAGATGCTTGTGGTCGCTCCGGATCCCAAATTTCGCACTCCTCTTGATATACTCATCCTTCGACTCGCCGGCGGTTTCCTCGTGGATGCCGACATCCAGCATATGCACGCCCTGCTCGTCCTGACTGTCATAGCGCCCCACATACGTGCGTGAGCCGTTGGTCTCTACGACGACAGTGATGCCATGCAGCTCCGCGTGCCCTGGATGAAATACGTGACCGGACATTGTCGCCTCACTGCTCGACAGTAGCGCCGCAGAACTTATCGAACGCGGCGGTAAGGTTGGCTGCGACATCCTTAGGCGACCGGCCCTCGATCTGATGCCGATGAACGAAGTGCACAACCTCGCCATCTCGCAGCAGCGCTACGGACGGGCTGCTCGGCTGATACTCCCCGAAATACTGGCGCGCCCTGGATGCGGCCTCCAGGTCCTGGCCCGCGAACACCGTGACCACCTGTTGCGGAACCACGGAATGCTCGAGTGCTAGGGCCAGCGCGGGCCGCGCGTTGCCGGCAGCGCAGCCGCAGACGGAATTGACGAAAACCAGCATTGAGCCCCTCTGGTCCCCCAGTGCCGCATCGACCTCGGCCGCGGTGGTGAGCTCCTTGGCGCCGAGTCGAGTTACCTCTGCACGCATGGGGGCAACGAGGGTGGGGTTGTAAGGCATGATTAGGCTTCCTCGATCTGTGTGTTAAATGGCGGGTGTTTCAATTCCTTGTAACGACATCATCACGCTACTCTGTCGACACCACTGTGTCAGGCCCTTCAAGCGCGGCCTTGAGTGCATGCCAGGAGAGGCTGGCGCACTTCACTCGCACGGGGTATTCCGACACTCCGGAGAACACCGCGAGCTTTCCCATTGTTTCGGCCTCGCCCGGGGTCAGCGCCCCCGTCACCAGTTTCCGGAATTGCTCGAAGAGCGCCTCCGCTTCCAGCCGGTTCTTTCCTTTAACAGCGCCGGTCATCAGCGATGCCGAAGCCGTTGAAATCGCGCATCCCGATCCCTCGAAGGCGGCATCCTGAATTTTCTCGCCATCCATCCGGAGCCAGACAGTCAGCTGGTCACCGCAAAGGGGATTGTGGCCCTCGACCCTGCGGTTGGCGTTCTCCAGACGGCCATAGTTCTGGGGAGAGCGGTTATGGTCCAGGATCATGTCCTGGTACAAGGAGCTCAAGCTTCCCATCAACGGAACATCCGCCTGATCTGCCTCAGCGCGTCGGCCAGGATGTCGGCCTCTTCACGCGTATTATAGAAAGCGAACGAAGCGCGAGCCGTGGCAGGAATGCCGAAGTGTCGCATCACTGGCTGCGCACAGTGGTGTCCAGCCCGAATGGCGACCCCACTGTCATCTAGGATGGCTCCGATATCGTGGGGGTGCACCCCCTCGAGGGTGAACCCAAGTATGCTCGCCTTGTGCGTCGCCGTTCCGATCAGCCTGAGGCCTTCTATACCGATGACGCGCTCTGTCGCATAGCTGAGCAGTTGCTGTTCCCAGGATGATATCCTGTCGAACCCAAGGTCCAGCACGTAATCCAGTGCCGCCCCGAGTCCCATTACCTGGGCTATCATCGGCGTACCGGCTTCGAACTTGGCCGGAAGCGGCGCCCAGGTAGACCGCTCCAGGGTCACCGTGGCGATCATGTCCCCGCCCCCTTGATAGGGCGGCATCTGCTCCAGCAGCGACTCGCGGCCGAAGAGCACCCCGACCCCTGTCGGACCGAATAGCTTGTGGCCGGAGAACGCGAAGAAGTCGCAGTCCAGCTCCTGAACATCTACTCCCAGGTGGGGAGCTGACTGGGCTCCATCGAGCAGGACCGGGATCCCCCGGTCATGGGCCAGCGCGATCAGCCGCTTGACCGGATTGACGGTGCCGAGCGCATTGGACACGTGCACCACGGAGACGAGACGGGTGCGATCGCTCAAGAGCCGCTCGAATGCCTCTACATCCAGTTCGCCGGCATCGTTGAACGGCGCCGCCCTCAGCCTCGCGCCAGTCTGTTCGCAGACGAGCTGCCATGGCACGATGTTGGAGTGATGCTCCATTGCTGTGATGACGATGTCATCACCGGGTTTGAGGTTCGGTCGGCCGTAGCTTTGGGCAACGAGGTTGATCCCCTCGGTGGTGCCGCGGGTGAAGATGATCTCCCGGCTGGATCGGGCGTTGAGGAAGCGGGCCACCTTTTCCCGGACCTGGTCGTACGCGTCCGTAGCGCGCTCGCTGAGGTAGTGCACCCCACGGTGGATGTTCGCGTTCTCGCTGGTGTAAAAGCGGGTGACGGCGTCGATCACCGACCGGGGCTTCTGGCTGGTGGCGTCATTATCGAGGTACACCAGGGGCTTTCCTCGGATCCGTTGCTGGAGGAGGGGGAAGTCCTGGCGGATCCGTTCGACGTCGATCGGGGGAGCGGGCAGGCGGGTCGGCGGGTAAGGCTCGACCAGCGGAACCGTCCCCGCTCCGGTGACTGCCCCGCTCATACAGTCCCCAGCCGCTGGCGCACCAGCCGCTCCAGCTCATCCCTGACGGGTTCCAGGGCTACTTCCTCGATGACCTCGGCCGCGAAGGCGTAGGTCAGAAGCCGTTGGGCCTCAGCGGCAGGCACTCCCCGGCTCCTGGCGTAGAAAAGGGCGACGTCGTCCAGCCGGCCGACAGTGGCTCCATGG